>JAJYJL010000621.1 GCA_021789565.1 Acidobacteriota bacterium | reverse complement strand
ACATCATAAACGGCGCCCATCTCAAGGTTGTTGTTGCAGAACGAGAAATTGCCGTTGGCGTCGGTCGTGGTTGCTATGCTTACGGTATCCACACCGGCACCGTCGTCCTGTTCGAGTGAGACCACGGCATTCATGATCGGTTGCTGCGTAGTCGCGTCAATCACAGTGCCCGTCAGAGTATCGGTATTGGTAGAAATTTCGCCGGCATGGAGGACAGGTTTCAGGCGCCACATACCGTTCCCTTCATGCACCAGGGAGTCGCACGTGTCGAAATTTATGCCCAAGTCAACTGCTTGCCCTACCGTCACCGTAAGTCCACCCGAAGCAATCTGCGCCGCCGGAATCTTAATGCCTGTTTGTGATTCGCTGCTTAATTGCAGTTCTTCCGGGCTGCCAACTACTCCATTGTCCTTCGGCACTACGCAGTTCCAACCGGCGGTGCCGCAGTTGTTGGTAATTGATGGAGCCGGTGACGGACTGTTACTCAGCAGGTACAGCCGAATCTGTTGATACTTACCCGCCGGCAGCGACGTGTGGCCCAGTTCGTCCAACAAGCAGGTCTTGCTCTCCAAGCTGAGAAGGTCAATCTGCATCGGACTACTGGTCAGGTCCACTACAGTCTGCCAGCCACTGTCATCCGGTCCAGCGTCCGCGTTGACGTTGGCGGTAACCTTCGTAATGGTGACATAAACGTTGTTGAATGAACCGGTGGGGGATGAATTTGAGGAACAGGTCGCCGGATCAGTGATGTAGGTAGTTACCGTCGCGTTTGTCGCGGTTGTTGGAGTCGTGCTGCCTCCACAACTGAGCATGGCAGCAACCATCACTGATACGATTAGTGAAGTGCCTAATATCGCATAAACGTAAACTCTATTTCTTTTCATCTTTCGGCCTCCTGATGCCAGTTCGAGCATGTTGATCTTCAGCTCTGCTTCTTGGGTTCAAAAATTCCTCATACCCTGACCAGGTGCTGGGTCCCCTCCCTCGGTCATCACATGAACTGTTGCACAGTATCGGGTATGTCGCGCATTATGGAGCGTTTACTTACCAAAGGTTCATCCCATACGAGTCGTTGAGTCAGACGCGAAAGCACTGCGACCGCGCCGTCAACTCGGCCCACAGCGCACCTGACCCGATATCTGTCCCCCGTATCTTCTTTAGTAGCATCTTGGAAAGGACTACCGCAATAGCAGGTCAGGCAGTAACCATGTAGTAATATGCTTAGTTTCTTAACTGATTTCTGGAATCCGTTTTCTCCGGCCCATACCGCGTGCCTTGGCCACAATAACCGAATCCTCATCCCGCCTTCATCAGCTTTGGAGAAACCGGTTTGGTATTACGCCCATCGGGGGTGACATTATTCGCTACAGCTCCAGGGCTTTCCCCTGTTCGACAAGTCATTCACCAGATCTGCTTACTCTGATGGCCGCGCAAACCAGCAGCGTTCGCTACTGATGGATGACCCGGAAATCTACTGGCTGTTCCCTGTTGCAGGCCTGTGCTGCAGGTCAACAACGGCAGGCTGCGCAGTTGCCACGGCTGTTCCAGTCGCACCTGTTCCCGAAGCCACGCCTGCGTTTGCCGCAGACATTCGGTTTCCCTGGTATTTCGGCGCGCTCACGTATCCGTGCATGTGGTTCTTGCTGATACTGTTAATCACGAGCTGGACCGGCTGTCCGTTTTCCTCAGTGTAAAAGACCACCGGCTCATAAATGTTGATGTGTTTCTTATCCACGTCCCGGTCATTCACGATCACGTGAAGATTGCAGAACTGGTGCTTCGCATTGGTCTTGCGAAGTGACACTTCAATCGGCCCCACGCGCTCAAATCGCTTGGCTTTGAACATGTCAAACTCGTAGTAGCTGCGCTCGCCTTTTTTTTCCAGCTCGACGAGTTCAGCGTGGGTCTTGGCAATCGAACCACTCAGCTCATTTCGCGTCGAATCGAGGTTTCCCTGAAGCTGCGACCGAGTCTTATCAAGGTCCTGTCGAGTGGATGCGATGGCTTGCTGATTTTCAGCGAGTGCAGATTGCATTTGCTTCCATCGAGGGTCGTCTTTTTTCACAACTTTTTTTACTGCGGTGCGATGGTACATGCGTGCCCGCCGCAGAGCGGCCTCTTTTTCAGCCCGGTCACGTTCCGCCTGTTGCGTTTGGAAAGTGTTCAGTTCGGACGAAAGCGTTTGAATTTGCCCTTTGGTCTGTGTCAACGAGGCTGTCAATTCTTCGTTGCGAGCTGACAACTGGTTCGCCGCATTTTGTTGGTGAACGATCAATCCCGCGGCTACCGCTGCGACGCACAGGAACACAACAACCCCTATCCAAAGAGGATTCAACGTTCGCCGGGGCGTCTCAGCGTTATTTCTGATGTCATTCTGATTCTGATTCGCATCCATGGTTCAATCTCTCAGTCGGATTGCTGTAAGACTGTTGCGTCGTTGACGGAGAAACGATCCCGATCCTTACTTGAACCTTTACAAACAACAGCTTCGGCCGGAGACAATTTCTTAACCACAACGGCAAACACGGATTTTCCAGCAATCACCCGAATCAAAAGTCGCCTGTGTCATCCTTCGACAGCAGGCGCCGTTAGATGACTAAGCAAATGTCATGCCATAGATGGCCGCCCCTAAGAGGCGTCATTTCAAGTGATTAAGCGATTGCCGGAAAACCGCATAGATGAACTAGCATGAATAGATTCCAAGAGGGAGGAAAATTTTTCACAGTGAAACTGTGTCGGAGCACATAAGGCGGACACCTTCACGCTCACCGTATTCGGCAAATCAGACCGCCCGCCGGCAGCAGACCTGGGAAGCCAGTCCTTGCGGCCCGCCAGGGAACTCTGCCGCGGGGCGGACCGTTTGAGCGGTTGCCTTAAAGAGTTAGGCGGGTTCTCCAGAAAAGTCTATCGGGACCCAGCGTCCTTCTCGAGCCGCCTGATAAATCGCCTGCATGATAACAACATCATGGAGTCCTTCCCGGCCATCGGGCTCGGGGTCTCGCCCTCTGCGAATGCATTCAGCAAAGGCATCAAGTTCCAAAGCAAATTCATCCAGTACCTTGAAGCGCTTCTCAAACCAGCGGCCACCAATTTTGCCGAACAGCCGGCGTTCTTCATCAAACGCAAAGGCGGGGTCAAGAGCCACCCAGCCTTTTTCACCGAAAACTTTAAGGAAATTGGCTTGTGCAGCCCCAAAGCTGGCGCTACCCTGCACGAGAAGTGCGTCAAGAAACTTGAGCTGAAAACCGATGCTCTCCTCGACCCCGCTGAATCGGGAGGGATCCGTGTTCCAACAATAGGCACTGGCCTCAACCGGCTCTTTGCCCGTCAGCCAACGGATCGTATTTACACAATAGACGCCAAGGTCAACCAATGACCCGCCGCCTGCGGATAACGGATCCAGATGCCAGGCTGGCACCTTTTTGGCAGGCGGCAATAAGATGGTGAAGGCAGAATGGATGAGCTTCAGCTTGCCCAGCTTGCCGCTCGTGACCAGCTTCTTAAGCGCAAGGCTCGCAGGCTCAAAGTATTTTCGATAAGCAATCATCAGCCGGACATTGTTCTTACGACATGCCTGGACCATTTGCCGGCACTCGTCAACGGTTGTGGCCATAGGCTTTTCGCATAACACGTGGCGTCCGGCTTCCGCCGCACGCACGGAAAACTGTGCGTGTGTCCCGTTGTCTGTTGCGACGAAGACGGCGTCGACGTCAGGGTTTGCAAGGCATTGGGCATAGCCGTCGTAGTTGTACGACGCGCTTGCCCCGAAGCTGGAAGCCAGGCGTTTGGCCTTCTTTAAATCACCGCTGACTACAGCGACCAACTGCGCCTTCTTGCTGTGCCGGAAGGCCGGCAGAACTGCGCCCTGCGAAATCCTCCCCAACCCCACCACCGCATACCCAACTCGTTTATTACTTCGCATTTATCGCTCCCGCCTGAGATGGAAACATTCTATACCGGCTTTGGATCTGCCTTGATGGCCATTGTCTCAAAACCGGAAAACAGTGCAAGAATGAGATGTAACAGAACGCATCCTCACGGCCAGAAATGAGAGTTCGCATTCAGCTTGACTTTTGCATGCGAAAGACTAAATTAGTAGCAGGAGGCACGGAGTTCGATGTGCCATGCGCCGGTTCGGGTTACAAGATTCCGGTGTGATGCCACAACTGCTCAAGCTGCTAGCTATATAATAACCGAACCATAGGGCCGGGGTTGTACTCTTGCGGTCGACGTTTCTGTCTGCTGGATCCGACGGTATGAGGAGGGTCCCATGTTTCAAATGATCAATGAAGAAAAGCCCACTGCTGAAGACCGGAAGATGCTGTGGATCAAAGTCGGGCTATTCATTGTTCTCATTGCTGCTCTGGGCGGAGTAGTCTATTTCTTCGCCACTACACCTTTTGGAAAGTGATCACGATTCAGGCACAGGGAAGTGCTTGTGCGCAAGGAGGAGTGCGTCTTCCGAGGTGCGAATTTCACCTTCCAATTGTGCATCTTCCACGGCCTGGAGGATCTGTTTAAACACCGGCCCTGGCTTGTACCCGTCACGGATCAGGTCCTCCCCGCTAAGCAGGGGGGCGGGCCTGATTTGTTGTTCCTGAATCTGACCAAGCATATCCCGAGCGAGTTCAAAACTTTCAAGTTTCCTGTGGCTCGACAGACAATCCAGCCGGTGCAATTCCAGGTGCTCGGAAAACCCATCCATCCGCACAAAGCGGATTTGTGTGGACCGCTTCATGCGGGGAAAGTCCTTGAACCGCAGGTGGTGACGGACCAGTTCGACTACCCGCTCCGTATCCCGCGTGGAAATCCGTAGCCGTTGGCAGATTTCGTATGCCATCTTGGCACCAACCTCAACGTGGTTGTCAAAGCGGATACGCTCCCGCACCGTAAAAGTTCGCGGCTTCCCAACGTCGTGCAGCAACACGCCAAGGGCCAGAGTTGGGGTTGGTGAATTGAGGCCCTCAAGCATCATCATGGTATGTACCCACACGTCGCCTTCAGGATGAAACTCCGGAGGCTGCTCAACGCCCTGCATGGCCTTCACCTCCGGCAACACCTGCTCCATCAAATTGGTGCTATCCAATAGCTCAAAGCCCCGGCGCGCCTGGCCTTCTGTGAGGATTTTCAGGATTTCGTCGCGAATTCGCTCGGCGCTCACCAACCGGATTTCCCCAGCCAGTTCCCGGATTGCATTCGCAGCCGCGGAGTCCAGTTCAAAGTTGAAGCGGGCCGCAAAACGGACCGCTCGAAGCATGCGCAGGCGGTCTTCGCTGAAACGTTTATAGGGATCGCCAATCGTGCGAACCCTGCGGCTACGAATGTCCGCCTGGCCGCCCACGTAGTCGAGCACTTTGTCTTCCAGCGGATCGTACAGCAATCCGTTGATGGTAAAATCCCGCCGACGGACGTCCTCTTCTGCGGATTTTGCATATTCGACGTGGACGGGGCGGCGGCCGTCCACATAGTCGCCGTCGCTCCTGAACGTTGCGACTTCCACGTTCCCTTCTTCGCATGGGACAATCACTACTCCGAACCGGGCCCCCACCGTCAGGCTGCCAGGAAAAATCTCAACCACCTTCCCAGGCTGTGCGGAGGTCGCAACATCGTAATCCTTTGGCTCATGGCCCATGACGATGTCGCGTACGCAGCCACCCACGAGATAGGCGGCAAACCCAGCGTCACGCAGTCGCTCAACAATGTCAGTTTCAGCCTTGCGCTGTGGTTCCATGGTT
>JAJYJL010000620.1 GCA_021789565.1 Acidobacteriota bacterium | reverse complement strand
GGTTCGAAGGTAGCAGTAGTTGGTTGAGGCTCATGGTGCAGCCACCTGTCCTCTTGCCTATACGCTTTGTACAAAATGCAGTCAATATGGACATGCTTTTCTTGGAAGACTACTTCAACTCGGCAACGAGGACACGTCGGGGCCAGTTGTACCAAAAGGATGGTATGAGTTCCTGGGCCGCGAGCACTGTCAGTCTTTTTCCATATAACAATGGACTGCACACCACAAACGTATTCCAAGCAAACAAGTCCTACAAGACGGCGGAATGTTCAGTGAATCATGGTTGGACGGTTATTCTTGGTAACAATAACGCGGAATCCCACTGGACTGTAGTGTTCTCGGAGAAGGTGGGGCTAGATGCCTACTACCTTACGCTGAAATCCAAAACCTACTTCGGCGTGTTGCCGGAAATCAACCAGGGCGTTATCCCAGAGGGCAACCGACAGGACATTCTTCAGGCCCTTGATGCTGTCGTCGATGCCGCCCCCATTCAGGCCCCACAGCCGGTCATAGACGCGTGCCGTAACGCCGCCTGTCACATGATTTCCGCGAAGTTTCCGGAATCAAATCCGACCGGCAAGAAGGACTTAGGCCCAATTGTGAGATGGCTTAACGACCATGGCTGCCAAACCTTGGGAGATATCGCCGACGTCATCAACCAGCTGCATAGTCGTGCCAAGGCCAATGCTGCGGCACAGCACGGAACACGGCCAGTGTCTCAGAGGGATTCCGAGTTGGCCGTAAGCGCCGTCGCATTCATGCTCCAAGACTTCGGCTGGGCGGAGACAACAATATAAGGAAGAAGGGGTAAATGGCTAAGAGTTCATCATCCAAATGTTGACGGACAAAAAGTGTCACCCTAAACAGCTTGGATTGGTCTGACCACGACTTCAACTATGGGCAAGGTCCCCAGAACGAGGTACGCTTAGCCCAATCTCATTATTTCTTAAAGCAGGCACACAGGACTTGTCGTGACAACTGACGACCACAGAATCCAACATGCGATTGCTAGCGGCGAAAGGAACAAGCAAGCGATGGGGCTCGTCCATAACTGGTGCAAGCATGCCCGCGTTGAGAAATCCGGAGGCACCGGCTTGGTCGAGATGGAAACCAGACTACCCATCGGTCACCATTACATGGCCTGTGACCACGCCCCTGCGGGTGGCATGGCAACATGGGATTTCGCAGACGCTGCGTTAGATTTTCATGATCGTAATTGCTTCAGTTGCACCCAGCGAGTAGCGGTTCGGCTGCCGAATCTGACGAGCCTGCTGCAGCAACGAGAGACACACCGTAAACGCATTGAAGACGAAAGACGAGTTGAACAAGAACGAGCGGCTAACGAGCGAGCGGCGCGCCAGTTGATACGCCAAACTCTTCGATCCCAGCTCAACGTTGTGCCTGCGACAATTGTGGATCATCTTGAGGAATTGGACAGCGACACGCCCGGCGAGGCAGCGGCTCAATTGCTTGGCGTAGCTCGCCTTGCCCCCGAGACTTTCACGCCAGCCATCATTGAGCATTGTTTTTCGCTGCTTGAGGATCGCGAGGGGTGGTTCGACGAAATCGGGCTGCATGTCCTCAATGAGTTGGGCGATGATCCCGTGCGACTCACGCGATGCGCTCTGCTCAGCCTCGGAGAATATCGCTCCATCCAAATCGCCGCTGACATTATTAATACGAACAGTGGATTGATCGATGAGTCTCTATTGGCAAATGCGCTGCCAGCACTTGTGGGGCTCGCATCTCCGGAACAGAACTGGCGATCCGGCCAGGTGGTCGAGGAGGTCGGACCTCTGCTAGCCAGCTTCCGCGCTCACGGTGTTGCCGTCGAAGCCGCAATTCGCGGGCTGTTGGACCAACGCGATCCTTATCTTATCAGTGCGGGCGCGCGCGCGATCAAAATTCTAAGCTTTGAGGACAGAACTATCGCAAGTCGGCATACCCGTTCTTTCTGCGCAAAATTAGCGCGAGCGCATCTACTCATCGATCACCGCGAGACCGGCTACAGCGGCGACGATGAAGTGATCTATCTGCTTCAGGAGGCTCTGGCGTTGTCGTTCGAGGCGAGTCCAGAGGATTCCGATGTGCTTATTGCAGAATTCATTGCAGGAGCATCTAGCGAAGGCGAAGAGCGGCTGTACAAGACCTATGGTATTGTCCTTGGTGGTCGCCAGCGCGAGAGGGGAAGACCACGGTCCAACACCGCCGCACTGGTTGCATTTAGGAGACTGATTCGCGCCGCGACTACAGCGACAAACCAGAATGTTCTGCGAGATATTCAGGGCACATTCTCCTACGTCGATGACGAGCTTTCGTTCCTACCTCGCTCCGAGTTGCCCGCGCTTCTTGGCTCTGCAATCATTTTAGACGATCGCATTCAACGCTTCGACCAGGACCCTGTTACTGACAATAGTTTCTTCGGTAAGCTTGAGCGACAGAACCGCCGCGAAATGCTGGTGGATTTACAGAACGCCTTGGTCAAAGGGGCGGCAAAGGCTGCAAATGGGGACAACGCTACCACGGAGTACGTTGACTTCCTCAGCCGTATTCCAGAGGGTAAGGACCGATTGCGAAGCGTGCTGGTCAAGAACTCGGCTGTCCTAATGGATGGACCCGATGGCCTAAACGCGGTTCTACCAGCCATTTACACGGCCATGGTATGTTCCTCTTCTTTGGTTCGTGCCGCCGCAGCAAAAGCGATTGGCAAACTAAGTCGCCGCGGTCGCGATGATGTACCGGACCTGCTGTACGAAGCTTTTTCTGCGCTGCTTGGTGATCCATACGTAATCGTGCACCGTGCAGCTGTAGACGCTTTGGAACACTTCGAGTTGCCTCATGAACTCGATTTAAGGGCAAAAGGGTTGCTCGGTGAATGTATCGAAGTCTATTCCGTAGGTCACACCGACGACCGGTTCTTGCTACAGTGCATTGAACTCTATCTGCGGAAATATGCGACTGCAGAGCAAAAGCGGGGAACTCTTGGTAGATTCTTCGTCGCACTCATCGACCGCTTGAAACCCGATATCGTCGCCGAAAAGATTGCATGGCTTCGACACGACCTTCGTGAAGCGGAAGGGTTTGCCGCCTT
The DNA here is from genome assembly GCA_021789565.1 of Acidobacteriota bacterium. Next base: position 2,647 of record JAJYJL010000620.1, on the reverse strand, counting down.
GGTGCTCCGAACTCTTGAGGATTCCGAAAGACATTATCGACAGGACGATATCCTGCGGGCCCTAAGTGATCTCCCTGACGACGCTATTCGGACACACAAAGCGCACATCGAAGCCATTGCAACAGCGGCGGATGTCGATGGGGCCCTTCCACCCAGTCTGGTCGAGACACTTACTCGAGTCGGCGCATGGGAAGAGGCGGCACGGATCAATCAAGCCATATTCGAAAGGGTTCCGGATACGACAGAGAAGCGAGCGCAGAAATTGGCGGCGAACCTCGATCGGATTGCGGCGATGTATGAAGAAGCGATCGCCCTAGGAAAGTTGGATATTCTGCCGGAGTTGGCAGCGGAATGGCGAACAACAGAAATCCAAATTGAGAAACACCAAATAACCTATACACGACGTTCCAGTCCTTTCGCAGTCCTTTCGCAGGCCTTTCCGACTCGGATAAGTGCGGTTGAAGCGCTGGTTCAAGCGATCCAGACAAGGACCAGCAACGCTGAGCAGTTACGTCAGGTGGCCAGCCATCTTGATCGCACTGGACTACTTTACGGCAAAGCATCCACGGCCAGCATCTACGCCGCATTCGCCGAACTACTGAGAATCGTTGCATTGCTTGTGGAATGGCGTGCTGGCGTACTAGAGGCCGCCCAGGATTCTGATCGTTTTTTGCGCGCCGCCAAGGAGCAGTACCGCCTTTGGCTTACAGAATATGGCGTTGCCGCGCCAGTAGCCCGCCTGGTTAATACTAGTGTCGGCATTGACGCAGTAAGCTCGATCGATGAGGTCGGATCGCTTTGCCAAACCCTCGCTTGCACGCCCTTGCCTCTAGGCGCCTTTGCTAGGGACCACCCTCATTTGCGCGCACCTTCGCCCGAAGGGGAAGACGGCGAGGAAAGGGACGGTTCGCAGGAATTAGCTATCGCATTCCTACGCTTCGTCATTGATGGTCTTCCAGCGGACGATACACATTTTCTGACGCCAGGAGAAACACACGATCTTGAGATCGAAGTACGTGTATCGCGATGGCCGGAAAACGCGAACCAGTTGCGTCTGTTGCCTTTGACGATTGAGCCCAAATCGACCTACGACTTCCCCGTCTTCGAATTTACGCGCCCGGCTGGTAATCCTCCTTTCGTGATGCAGCAGCGTGGTCGCGCTGTACTTAACGCACCACAGAGCCTAAAGGCCAGACCCTTTGAGTTCAGGTATACCGCTTCGTTCAGCCCATTAGCTGCCGAACAACCGGTAATCGTTGTGGGACAAAGAACGCTACGTATCGAAGGCATTGATCTTGCTCGATCGCCCGTAACAGGGTATCACGGAATTGATTGCAAGCTTCTTGAGATTCGCAATGAGCTCCGCGTCCAGCCGCTTATTACGGTCGCCGACCTCGACAATGTGCTTACGGTATTGACGCCGCTTTGCAGCTTGGCCGGACGCGCGCCTCAGGACGCTCTGTTCAGAGATACGTGTAACGAAGGTCAGTTTCAGGCGGAAGTGCGTGATGAGCTTCGGCGACATCCTGCTATCGCATCTGAATTGGACGAGCACCCACACGCGGCTGGCGGAATTACAGATCTATCATTTCGTGGCATACGAATTGAACTGAAATTCGTGTCCAACACCCGCAATGCCCTGTCGTTAACAGACTGCGAGAGGTTTACCGGTCAAACTGCTAGCTATATAGTTGGCACCGGAAAGCGAGTTGGCATTCTATGCGTGCTCGATAACAGCCCGAAGCGCTCTGCCCCATTCCCTGCGGAGGAGGGCATCGGAATAACGTTTCAGCACGCAGAAAATAAACAGATAAGCGTTGTAACAATCCTGATTCAGGGCAACCTAGCGCAGCCAAGCCAGTTGTCTCATTGACACCACCTTTCCCCGCCATATTCCATGCTTATCCATGACTTCGGATCACACTTTCCGAAACTTTATAATCGTCGCAGGCTCGCCTGGATACGCCGCATTCACCGCCTCTGCAGCCTTCTTCTGGTGATGCAGGAGTACGTCGTTCCAGTCCGCATTGGGCTTACCGGGCACTTTCGGCGGATAGCGGATCTCCACCTGCATATGCGGACGCTCGATAGCCAGACGGTCGCGCAAGCATTCGGCACCGTGCCGGCCTGCTGGATCGGGGTCCGCAAAAATATAGAGATGCCGGACACCCACAGGCGGGGCGTAATGAATGAGCTTGCCGGAGTCGATGGCGCTATGGACGGGCACATCATTGAGCATGGCCGCCGCAACAGCACTTTCTATGCCCTCCGCAACGCCCAGCTTCTCTCCGTGCGGTGCGTAGAGCGGGATATGGTAAGGTACATCGTCCATGGGCGTCATGAGCTTTCTGGAGGGAAGGAAAAGGGATTGGGAAGCGTTGGGGTCTGGGTCTGGTAGCTCCACCTTGCGACCATCCGGGGTGATCCAGGTACGGTGCAACGTAACGACTTGCCCGGACGCCGACTTGCAGACACCGATGAGGGCGGGGAAGGTGCCCAGAGTCTGAAACTTGGCATCTTTGGAAGGGCGGTAATAGTAGGTGAGCCCTGGGTGAGCCATGAGGTTCTCCGCACCCGCGATAAAGCGCTCCAGCAGGCCTCGATGTTGCAGATAGTTCCATACCGGCAGGACGTGCTTGAGCGGAAC
>JAJYJL010000619.1:3505-5739 GCA_021789565.1 Acidobacteriota bacterium | reverse complement strand
ACCTCAATTGATAATGTGCTTCCTCCCAGTGGAATGCTGACTTGCTCCATTGCTTTTATCCTCCGAATCTCGCTGGCTCGCTTGCCCCTTCCACGCTGCGCTTAAAGAACACGCCGGACTCGCTTCCGGTCGCCGGACATCCGCGGCAGGGACTTCAGATAGCCTTGTCATTTTAGGCGTGGGAACTCCGGACCGAGGCAGGACCTTTTCCAAAAAAGCAAACGAACCATGGCAACACCGGGGACGCCCCTTATTAAGCAAAAAGCGACCCGTGGCAATCCTGCCGGGGGTCGCTCAGTCCTGTTGGGGCAGTTTGACCCAGTGTCTTTTCGCTTCCCTTCACAACCGCTCTATTTGCGGATTCCCAACCGATCGATCACCTGCTTGTAACGGTCGGTATTGTGCCGTCTCAGGTATTCCAGCAGGCGCTTCCGTTTGCTGACCATGGTCAGCAAGCCGCGTCTTGAAGCGTGGTCCTTACGATGGACCCGAAAGTGTTCTGTCAGGTCAGAGATGCGCTCTGTCAGGACTGCAATCTGCACCTCAGGCGAACCCGTATCCGAAGCATGAACTTTGAAGTTCGCGATAATTTGTGACTTTGAATCCCGGGTTAACGCCATCCGCTCTTACTCCTCGTTTCCGACAATTTCTCCCACATTTTCATCGGATAGCATAGCATTGTTCGTGTCAATTTGGCAAAGGATTAACAAAGAAAAGCAACAGCGCCCACGCACGTCATTCCGAAGGCCGGCGGTGTTTGTCGGCCGGAGGAATCTGCTTTGTTTTGAGCCACTCAATCAAAAACAGATTCCTCTCCCGCGCTGCGGGATCGGAATGACGGACTCAGAACAGTTTTTCAGCAACCTCCTAAATCGCACCTGCCGCGGGCATCAGCAGCACTTCGTTCACCGCGGTTCGCGCCGGCTGCTGGAGCGCCGCGATCACCGCGTCGGCAACGTCCTGCGGCTGCATCACGCGGCTGCGCGGTACCTCAAACCCGAACTCGTTCAGCATCTCCGTGTCGGTCAGCCCCGGCAGGATGGCCGTTACCCGGATGCCCTTTGGCTGCAACTCCTCCCTCAGCACCCGCGTCAGCCCCAGCGCCCCGAACTTGGCCGCCGTGTACGCCGAGCAGTTGGCAAACGCGTGCCGGCTCGAAGTGGAAAGAATGTTGACCAGGTGCGCGTGGCGGCTTTTTTCCCACAGCGGAAGCGCCGCCTTCGCCGTCAGAAAAAGCGAAGTCAGGTTGGTTGCAAGGTTGCCTTGCCAGTCGTCAAGAGTGGTTTCAGCAAACGGCTTGTAGGTAAAAATGCCCGCACAGTTCACCAGAATGTCCAGCCGGCCATGCCGCCGTTTCACCTGCCGGAAAAGGCGATCAATATCCGCCGGCCGTCCCACGTCCGCAACCACAACGCTTGCCCTCGCGCCCAGTTTCTTGCGGGCAACTTCCAGCGCCTTCCGGTTGCGCGACACCAGGACCACTTCCGCGCCCGCTCGCACCAGCCCCTGCGCAATCGCCAGCCCGATGCCCCGGCTACCGCCGGTCACAACCGCAACTCTGTTCTTTAGTGTTGGCAAGTGTATTTCCGTTGACAGTGTATGCAAAAAAGCCACAGTCATTCCGGTCCCGCAGAGCGGGAGAGGAATCTGCTTTCACCTCACCGCGGAATCTTCGAACCGCCTGGGGCATCTTAGCGGAACCCAGAAAAGCAGATACTTCTCCCGCTTCGCGGGATCAGGATGACATCCACGCGTTCGGCACCGGGTCCGGGGTCTTTCCCGACTCCCGACTCCCTACTCACTACTCGCTAAGCTCTCTCCCTCACCAGCCTCAAAAACTCCGCCCGCGTCTGGTCGCAGTCGCGGAAGATACCCAGCATCGACGACGTCACCGCCACCGAATTCTGTTTTTCCACGCCGCGCATAATCATGCAAAGGTGTCTGGCTTCGACAATGACGCCCACGCCCTGCGGCTTGATGGTTTCCATGATGGTCTCCGCAATCTGCGTGGTCAGCCGCTCCTGGATCTGCAGCCGCCGCGCAAAAACGTCCACCAGCCGCGGTATCTTGCTCAGCCCGATTACTTTCTTCGTAGGAATGTAGGCCACGTGGCAGCGCCCGAAAAACGGCAGCAGGTGGTGCTCGCACATGCTGAAAATTTCGATGTCTTTCACAATCACCATCTCGTCATACGCCACGGAATAGACGGCGCCGTTCAGAATCTTCTTCACGTC
>JAJYJL010000619.1:0-3495 GCA_021789565.1 Acidobacteriota bacterium | reverse complement strand
GTAGCCGCTGGTGAGGAACCTCAGCGACTCCGCAACGCGGTGAGGGGTCTTCAGCAGCCCTTCGCGTTCCGGATCTTCGCCCAGCTCGCGCAGCGTGGCGCGCACCGCTTCCTCCAGCCGGTCCGGCTTTGTGGCCTGTTCCGGTTCCGCTACGGTTGGTCTATGGTTTGTCTTCATCTGTTCTCTCTCTCTGCCGCTGCACAATCCGCCGCCGCGCCCGCGTACTCGAATGAATTCGAACTCGTCTCTTCCAGGCGCACTTTTTCAAGCTGCGCGCTTCCCTGCCCGCCGCTCAGCTTTGGCCGCAATAGGTTGTAAATCTCCACGCAAAGGTTTTCCGTGGTCGGCACTTTTCCTTCGAAATTCGGGACGTCCAGGTTCAGGTAGGTATGGCCAAAGCGCTCCAGCACTTCCTGCTCGACGGCCTGGTCCAGCAGGCCGAGGTCCATCACCATCCCGGTTGCCGGGTCCACCGGCCCGCGCACCGTCACTTCCACAATATAGTTGTGGCCGTGGCCGTAAGGGCTGTTGCACTTGCCGAAAACGCGGCTGTTCTCTTGCGCGCTCAGCCCCTGGTTGTGCAGGCGGTGCGACGCTGAAAACCGGTATCGTTTGGTGAGTGAAACCATCACTCCCCGTAGTAATCCACAAACAGATCGTCCGTTTCGTATAACCGGATTCGATGCAGGCGCCCCGACGGAAGTTTCGCCGCCAGCAGGTTCCAGATTTCCACGGCGATGTTTTCCGTCGTCGGGATCTTCGTGGCGAACACCGGAACTTCCTTGTTCAGAAACTTGTGGTCCATCAGTTGCAGCACTTCGGTCTCCAGCACGGCCTTGAGGTCTTTCAGGTCGAGCACCATGCCGGTGGTTTCGTCCACCTCGCCCGCCACCGTCACTTCCACCGTGTAGTTGTGCCCGTGCCCGTGCGGGTTGTTGCACTTGCCAAAGATGCGCCGGTTTTCTTCCGCGCTGAAGTCCGGATTGTGGTAATAGTGCGAAGCTGAAAATTCAGCCCGCCGCGTCAGATAGATCATTCCGTTCCCCCGTCATGCCCATCGCCGCACCCGTCATTCCGCCCCCCCTGTGGTTCCCCGCCCGTCATTCCGAGGAGCCCCGCCAGCGCGGGGCGACGAGGAATCTGCTTTTCGGCTCACGCCAGATTCCGCGAGGAATCTGCTTTTCGATTCAGCACTCATACCTGCGCCCTTTCCACCGCACGCCGCCCGCGAGCCGGTGCGCCCGCACGGAATTCAGCAGCAGTAGCGCAAACAGTGTGGCGCCCGGCAACTGGTAAACGTCAAGCCGCGGATCAAAACCCAGCCGCATCATGCTGCGCTCATAATTCCATTGTCGCAGAACCGCGCCGGCAAAGCATAACAGCGCCGCCAGAAACATCCAGCCTGTCACCTCCGTCACGGCAATCAACAGGGCCAACGCCACAAAGCCCAGCGGCAACAGCACGTCCAATACGAGCGCCGCGCCCAGGGCCCTGCAGATTGGCCAGAGTTTCCGGCCATAGAGCAGATAGAGGTTCTTGGTCCAGCCCTGCCACATGCCGCGGAAACTCGAATACATCCGCGTGCGCACCCATTCCGCGCCCGGCAAAAAAACCAGCCGTCCTCCGCGCCGCTTCACCAGCCGGGCCAGCGCCACGTCATCCAGGATTTCACCGCGCACGGCCGCAAATCCGCCGGCCTCATTGTAAACGCTTCGCCGCACCAGAAGGTATTGCCCGTTGGCCGCGGCCTGCGGCGATGCCGGGTCCGACACTTCCTCAAAAGGAAAAATTCCGGCCAGTTGCACAAACACATAAGGGATGATGGACTTTTCCCACCAGCTCACAGTCTGCTGCCCTGGCGAAAGCGAAAGCAGATCGGCCTTCTCCTCCCTGGCGCGCCCGAGCATCGCTTCCAGGCTGCCGGGCAGGTGTTCGGTGTCAGCGTCGGTAAAAAGCAGCCACTCGCCCGTGGCCCGTTCCGCGCCCGCCGCCGCAGCGTGGGTTTTGCCCATCCAACCCGCTGGCAGCGATTCCAGCCGGAAGGTGCGCAGCAGCGGAAATTCACCGCGCAGCCCGGCCAGGATTTCGGCCGTAGTGTCCGTCGATGCGTCGTCCACCACAATCATCTCCCGCAGGCGCCCCTGCGGCGCAATCGATCGCACCACGCGCTCGATGTTTTGCTCTTCATTGCGGGCGGGGATGATGACGGACACTGCGCCTTCATCGCGCTCAGGCATGGTGCGGCTTTTCGCTCCCTGTTCGAATACGATCTTCGTGCAGCAAGGAATGGGTCCGGCGCGGGGTGCGAAAGGGCTCGGCTTTTAGCCGTTTGTTGAAAAAGGCCCACTCACGTCATTCCGAGGGGCGAGGTTCTTTGTCGGCCCGAGGAATCTGCTTTGTTTTCAGTCACCCGATCAAAAGCAGATTCCTCGCTTCGCTCGGAATGACGGGTTCCGGACAATTTTTCAACAACCTGTTATCCGTGCCGAAGAGGCAGGCGCGCCTCCCGCGGCTTCAGCCGCTGAAGCGGCGGCGGCTAAAGCCGCATCCAGTGTGCTTCAGCCGGCGGCATGGCTGAAGCCATGTCTTTCGCCTCTGTCCTTCACCCGTCCGCACTCAATCCACTCTTTGGTAGCGTACTACTTTGGGCCATCACAGCAATTCCTGGTCTGCTGAATGTTGGGACATGGACGATCCGCATACGAGCAGAATACGCAACAATCCCCGGGCTTTGGACTCAGTAATGCGTGACAGCCCGTGCATTCATAGAAAAACACGCAGCGGTCTGTCGGCATCGTTTCGTTTGTTGCGTGGCCGCAGTTAGGGCAGGTTATTGTCGCGTTCAGCTCCATCATACTTACGCCGCTCTTTCTAACCTCCGCTCTTCGCTCTCCCACAGCGCACTCTTTGCACCATAATCCAACCATGCGATTATAATGGATGTTTGAATGATGCGTAGAATCACGATTGCCAAATGGGTTCTGATCGGGGTTGCGGCCGCGGCGCTGGTGTGGCTGGCGGTGCATCCGCGAGCGCGCGGGCCCGTCAAAACGGGCGAAAGTGCGCCGGGGTTCACGCTGGCCCGGCTGCCGTCCGGAAACTTGTCGCTCGCCGAGTTCAAGGGGCAGGTGGTGGTGCTGAACTTCTGGGCCACCTGGTGCCCGCCCTGCGTGATGGAAACGCCCAGCCTGGAGAAATTCGCCACCGAGATGAAATCCGAAGGCGTCACCGTCCTTGGCGTCAGCGTCGATGAGAACGAGCAGCAACTCAAGCAATTCATCCAGCAATATCATCTCAGCTATCCCGTGGCGCGCGATCCCAGCGCCGCGCTCGCCAACAGCTACGGCACCTACAAGCTTCCCGAAACCTACATCATCGGGCGCGACGGCCGCGTGGCCGATAAAATCATCGGCGCCACCAACTGGACCGATCCCCGCATGATCACCTTCGTCAAATCGCTCGCCGGCGTCAAAACCCAGGCCTCGCGGTAAGCTT
>JAJYJL010000618.1 GCA_021789565.1 Acidobacteriota bacterium | reverse complement strand
GTACTTGTAGGTCACCGTGCCGCCACTGCCCGGCAGCGTCACGCTGGTGAGCCGGTTATCAAAGTCCCGGGTAGCGATCATCGTGAAGGATCGGACTGCGGCAGATTAACAGGCCGGATCGTGGTCCTACACGGGTCAACATGTTACTCGGTATGTTTCTGCCTAAGCTCTCGAAGGTATTTCAGTTGGCTTGCCAAACTCTTGAATTCGGGACGGGAAGGATTCGGATAAAGAAAATCCTCGAAAACCCAGTGTCCGTTTTCGATAATCAAATAAGGAATAACGTCAGGTTTTTCGCTTTCTTTATCGGGCCACATTCCATGAACTTCGGCCCGGCATTTTCCGTTGGTTTGGATGACCTTCTTAACTTTGTATTGCTCTCCGCAATCCTGGCAATTGAGGAACGGGTCGAAATCTAGTCCGACGAGATTCCTCCCCGCCTTGTCTTGGGCACTAGAATCTTCAGAAAGTTGCTCAAAGAGCTTGTGACTAAACATCTGCGGCTTTAGTTTCAACGCAATATCCCAGGCAGGTTCCACATTATTCCGCAGCGTCATAGGAACGTACCAGTTGTAAAATCCCTGCACAAATCCTTGGCAAGATTGGCCGACGTTTTGCCGAGGCGTTTGCTGACCCAAAAGCAACGCGGAGAATATCGGCCAGATAAGAAGACTAATTTTCATCGCTTTGGGAACAGCCATATGCACCTCTTTCCATGGCGGCCTCGTGCTAGTTGTGCTATCACGGGCACGGTTCAGAATATCTGTATAACGAATGTGGTGCCTTTGCGTCCCGATAGTGCGTACCGGGATAAACACCAGTATTTGTTGATTGGACGTAATCGGAAATCCAGTGATGACCATCCCACACTTGCACATGACCCCACTGACTCGGCCCGGGCTGGAAAACCATAACGTCCCCTCTGCGCGGCAGCCCGTCAGCATCAGAGATTTGCGAAAATCCCAATTTTCTTAGAAACGGACCGTAGTCTTTGGCAGCGGCTGGATGGCCTGACGTGTCCAGCCCGCCGGCATGCAGTCCAAGTCGCACTGCCTTAGCACACTTTCCTCCCGATTTCGTTTTCCCATGAGCGTAATCATCCATCGATTTCAAGAAGTTATCGACATTTAGACAAGGCTCTTCGCCGGTGGGATCGACTAGCCCCGTGGGATCATTGACCACGTACGCAAAGAAGTTCGTTCCGCCAGCACCGAACCCAATCGGGTCCTCGCTGGTGAACCTTCCAACATCGGAGTCATAGTACCGTGCCCTGTAGAAATACAACCCCGTGTCGGAATCATACTCGCGCCCCGTGTAGCGGAAGGGGTTGGTGACCGTGCCGGTGGAGGCGGTCAGCTTGCCGAAGGAATCGTAAGTGTAGCTTGCGGCGATTTGTCCCGAAGCATCCGCCAGCGAGGCGATCGAGCCCAACCCGTCGGCATCGTAGTAGTAGCTCACGCCTCCGCGAACCGTGGCCAGCGGCTCGTCAATTCCGAGTCCCTGCGTGTACCGCGCCACAGCCGTTCCACTGCCGTCGAGTTCCTCAACCACGTTGTCCCCATCATAAGCGTAAATCGTCGTCCCGGTTGGTGAAATCTTCTCGACCCTCCGCCCAAACGGGTCGTACTGGTAGGTCACCGTGCCGCCACTGCCCGGCAGCGTCACGCTGGCAAGGCGGTTCTCAACATCCCAAGTATAGCTCGTCGTCCCGTTTGCATCGCTCTTGCTGGCGAGGTTACCGTTCGCATCGTAACTATAGGAAACCCCGGGTTGGGAATTGAGCTCATTCGAGTTGTCGTAGCTGTACGGCGAAACCCCCAGCGAACTCAGCCGGTTGCCCACATTGTCGTAGCTGTAGGTTTCCGTGGGCTGGCCCGCCTGGGTGACCCGCAGAAGCTGGTAGATGGCGTCGTAAGCGAAATTGGACATTGTGCCCGTGCGGTAATCCTGCCGGGAGAGCCTGTTGCCTGCCTGATCGTAAGTGTACGCCGCGCCATCCAGCGTTCCCTTTCTCGTCTGGTCCAGCACGCTCAGCAGGCGGGACAGGCTGTCGTAGGTGTAGTTCGCATTGACTCCGTTGGGCCGCGTGAGCGAAATTCGGCGGCTCAGGCTGTCGTAGCCGAACGAGAAGCTGCCCGAAGTGGGGCTTGCCAGGCTGATCACACGGTTGTCCGAATCGTAGCCGTAGCTGGTGGCTCCGCCTTCGGGGTCAGTGAAACCGACCCGGTTCGAGGCTGCGTCATACGAATAGCTCTCGGTCAGCGTTCGGCCCGAAAGGAACGAGTAATTGGTCGTGGTCCCCGTCAGCCGGCCCAGGTTGTCGTAGCTGAAAGAATACGTTCCGGTGGGGTCCGTAACCTGCGTCAGCCGCGAGTCGGCGTCATACGTGTAGGAAACCCCGCCCGAGCCGGGGAGGGTCTTACTTGTCAGGCGGTCCAGGTTGTCATAGCCATACGTAATGGTCTGCCCTTTTCGGTCTGTCTTGGAGAGAAGGTTACCCACCGCGTCATAAGTATACGTCTCGCTTGAGGTAGAGGGGAAAGTGGTGCTGGTTACCCTTCCCATCGAGTCGTACCCAAAGCTTGTCACCCGTCCCATCGCGTCGGTGATCGAAGTCAGGTTATTCTCGGTGTCGTACTGGTAGCCGGTCATGTTGTTGGCGGCGTCCGTGACCTGTGTCAGGCGGTCGACATCGTCGTACTGATATTGCGTCGTCTTGGTGTTGGGGTCAGTTACGGAAGAGCGCCGGCCGCGGTAGTCGTAGCCAAAGCTCGTGAAGGATCCGTCCGGGTACGTAATTTTGGTCAGGCGGCTCATCGAGTCGTAAGCATAAGTGGTCTGATGGCCTGTTGGGTCGGTAGAAGATGTTCGGTGGCCCCGTGCATCGTATTGGAAGCTGGTCGTGTTCCTCGCGGGGTCCTTGATGCTGGCGACAAGTCCGGCCAAACTGTAAGTGAGCGCTGTCTTGTTGCGGTTGGGGTCGGTGATCTGCGTCAGTTCCCCTTTGGAATCGTACGAAAAGCTTGTGGTAAATCCGCTGCCGGAACCGGAGGGAGGCGGCGTGGTTGTCGAGAGCAGGTTGCCATGCGTGTCATAGGTGTTGGTCGTGGTGTTGCCCATCGGGTCCCTGGCGGTCAATACCTCCTGAAACGAGTTATAAGTGTATGACGACATTAGCGGTGTGTTTGCATCCAGATGGACGGTTTTCGTCAGCACATTCCCCATGGAGTCGTAAGAGAAGTTAGTCATGCGGCCCAGGGCGTCAGTAGAGGAAAGGCGGTTACCCTGCGAGTCGTATGTGAAGGAACTGTTGCCGCGCCCGCCGCAACTGGCGCATCCGGGACCCACGATCGAGTCAATGAAGTTCCGGCCGCCGATATTCTCGGAGGTATAGGTGGTGGTGTCGCCTTTGGAGTCGGTCAGGAGGGCCTGCCCGTCCTGCGGGTAGCTGACGGTGATGCTGTCCGCACCGTCGGCCCGTTGCGAAGTAAGGCCCCGATGCGAGCTGTCATAAGTATGGGACTCCAGCAGTTTGCCTTGTCCGTCGGTCACGCTGGTTATCATCGAGGAATCGTCATAGGTGTAGTTCAGCTTGGACCCGTCCGGGTAGGTAACCTGGGTCAGGCGCTGGCTGGAATCATAACTATATGTGGCCAGTACCCCGGTCGAATCCTGGACACTCGTGGCTTGCTCGGGATTGTTCCCGTCTCCGTAATTGAATGAGATGGATTGGCCCCCCGCGTCGGTCACCTGTATCAGGCGGTTTAATCCGTCGTAGGTTAAGGTGGTTTGATTGCCATTGCAGTCGACCATGGCAACCAGGTACCCCGTCTGCGTGAAAATCCGCTGGCTGCCGTCGGCCAGGGTTAGGGTGAATTGGTTCGTGTTCGTATTGAACTGCAGCGAGGCCCGCTCGTCAGGAGGAGTACCAAGAAGGTAGGACTGGTTGATGCTGTTGTAACTGAAGGCCCACGCGGAACCGTCGCCGCGCCAGTATTCGGCCGCGTCAAATGATGGGAAACTCAGGTGCTCCTCGTATGTCGAACGCCAGCTGTGCCCAAACATTCCCGCAAGAGTCAGCGGGCTTGAGTCCTGCCATTTGCTGTTCCAGACGCGGTCAAGAGACAATCCGCCGCCCAACCCCGGAATGCTGAAGTCCTTCTGCTCAATCCAGACGTTCCCCGTTCCGACATTGATCGGGCTGCCCGTCTGGCCTTCGCAGTGCTTATCGTTGCACGGGCCGAGGTCAGGGGCCGATTCTGTGGGATCGAAATCGCAGGAGAGGTTGTCAGGACGCGTGTAGTGGATGTCGTCGATGAAAAAGTCCCAGTCGAGAGTGTTGGGTTCCGACCAGCAGTCTGAGGCCATGAGGCCGTAATTGCATGTCTCAGTAATGGTCACTTGCTGAATGTTATCAGTGGGCTCAGGAGGGACGACGTTAGCGTAAAACACCGTAGGGTTATCCGTAGGGTAGGACATAAAACAACTCCAGGTCCAAGGAGTTCCGTTGATGTAATATGTTCCACTATCGTTGCATCCAGGTTTGTTCTCCGCAAGCTGAAGGTCCATCTCTGAACCATTCACAGTAAGCGCAAATATACCCATAGCCCCAGTGACGTAGCCCGTGCCATTGTAAAGGGTCAAGCCGAAATTCGAGACTGGCTGAGAGAAATTGAGAGTCAGAGTCCTGGAGCAGTTGGTGCAGGAAGTTCCCTGAAAAGCGTCACCCACGAAGTAGTAGTCGGCGCCCTCTTGAGGAGCGGGACTATTTGCAAGCGTGAGGTAGATGCTCGAGGTGTCCCAAAAGGCATATTGCGCATAGGTTGCAATGGCCCCACCGGACACCGTCAAAAGGCCCTGCTTGATTGTCGCCCCGGTAAATGGCGACACGCTCGGTCCGGAATACTGGTCAAAATTCAACGTGCAGGCCGTTTGGGATAAGTTTGGAACAGGGACTGATACGAAGTACAAAAAGAGTAGCGCCACGAGCAGATTCCGAATACGCATCGGCAACCTCCGGTCGAGCGACGGAGTAAAATCTAGACTTTTGCCATTCAAGGCCCGCCTTGCGGGATGAGCTCAGCTGGCAAGCCTGTATCCTAATCTCGAAACCTCTCTGGCAGGAGTTTTAGAGAGTATTTTGTTATCAGCCGGCTCATGCATATCGGAATGCGAGCAAAGTCTGCCGGATGCCTAGCAGTTGCTCTGTCGGCTTCTTGTTGTGGGTTTGAGCGAAGCCGTTCCACCCAGGAAAGATGGTGCGATGAGGCACAGTCGGAGAACTTATGAATGCGCCGAGGTTTGTAGCAGCCACGCCGGCATGATTCGAAGAAGAGGGTGAATCAACCCTTGATTCTGCCACGAACCGATCGGGCACACTACAACTCCCGAGGCTCTTGTCGTCACTCCTACGTCCCTGTGTCAGCAACTACCTTAAAGTTGTTGTTGGAAGAGTGATACAAAGGGGGCCGCTTGTCAAGTTAAATCTGCATTAAGGATTTTTCACGATGCACCTGCGCACTGAAGATAAGAACCACGGACCTCAACGCTGGAGGTCCGCGCTAATCGCTCGTTGCAAGTGGGAAATGAAATTGCCCTACGATTTCTCTTTGGGAAGAAAACGCGGCGAGGAGAGAAACTTTACCGTCGCTTCTGCAATCAGGTTGCCCATGCGGGAGGTTGTAATTGCGCGCTTGCGCCCCGGCAGATCGGGCGTGCGCGCTCCAGACCTTAATACCTTTTCAATCGCGGC
>JAJYJL010000617.1 GCA_021789565.1 Acidobacteriota bacterium | reverse complement strand
CCGCGGCTGTTCCGAACGACGGCGTTTTCGATGTGACGGTTATTGAGTATGCGGGGGCCCTCAGGCTGCTCGGCAGCATCTCCATGCTTTATTCGGGCGAAGTCTATAAGCATCCCAAGGTCCGCCACTACGAAGCCACTAAGATCATGGCTGAGGCGGGCAGCCCAACCGAGATCGAGGTTGACGGGGAACCTTTGGGAACGCTGCCGCTCGAAATCACTATCCTGCCGCGGCGCCTTCGCTTGCTGGTACCACCTTCGAGCAAATGGATGGGAAATTCTGAGGTCGCGGAAGAAGGAACTGCGGTTCCACAAAAAAATAGCCTGGGTTGCAATTGCAACCCAGGCTGAGCCCCGAGTGCCGTGGGGAGGGGGACGCTGGCCTCGGGTCAATCGTCGTTTCCCTTGCTCATCGCGGCGGTGCCACTTTCATTCGCCGAACGCCCTCTCATCACTGCGTTCGCGGCGCGTCACCACGAGTGGGGAAACAATCCTGATTCAATCTCTCTATCGCCCCGCCGTCCCACTTGCGGCAGAGACGCTGTCAACCCTTGCTACAACTACACCATCGGCTGACGACTCCCTGATACTAAGCAAGTGCCGTTCCAATTGGGTTGAGAATGCGCTTCAGCCCTCTCAATCTCGCCCCAAACCCGACCGAAAGTCGCCGCATTTCTGCATTGCCAGGGCCATCCTCGCAAGCTGAAATCCGGTTCGCTTTTCCAAACCCTCTGGCTGCCAGAACTGCTGTAATAGCAAGCATCAACGGCCCTTTTCACCACCGCCAACCGGCGGAATTTCCAGGAGGTTTCGGAGCGCTTATTGCTACAGCAGTCTCCCTCCCTCCTGCGCTCTCTATAAGCAGGATAATCACCAAACGAAAATGCTTGAAAAAGCAATGTTACTCATAAATCAAGTATGCAATTTGTACATGGGTGCGGAAGAATTTGCATAGCATGTGCAAGTTGTTAAGCAAAATTTACACCGGCCCTTGATCTGGAATAACAAACTTTGACAACACCGGCAGAAAGTGGCAGAAATGGCAGGATTTTTCTTCTTTTTCAGCCCCTTGCGGAATAACCAACAGCAAACAAATGACTTGGTTGAATTTTCCAGAAATGTTTAATGCGGTCGCCACCATAAAAATCTGTTTTCACCCCCTGCAGGCAGCAAAGACCTCTTTCGGAAGGACATTCCAAAAGCCCGGACCATTGGGGTAATTTCGCCGACTTACCGGGTCGGTGCTAATTTGACTGCTTAGGGAGCGCGTCGGCAAACACAAATCCGTCGCGTTCCACCACAACGCCGGCCTGGATTTCAATGGGCCTCTGGAACATCGGTCCCTGGAAGGCAAAGGTGTGAAACTCGCCGTTTTCCCCGCACGGATCCACGGCCGCCGGCAAGTCATCCAACAGGTCCGCGTCAAAGCGTCGGCCGGCAAAAGACGGGTCCAGTTTATTTGGGTCCACACAGGTGAGCATGGCCCGCAGCCCGCTGTCCACCATCTCGCCGGCCAGGCGGTGCGTTTCGAGTCCCCAAATCGGAAAGACCGGCGTGATCCCGGTGCCGGCCAGTTTCTCCTCGCGATAGCGGCGGATATCTTCCAGAAATAGGTCGCCGAAAATCATGTGGCTAATCCCCTCGGCGCGGGCCCGGGCAATCGCCGCGGCCATCGCTTCTTCATAGGCGGCATTCGGGCAGGGATAAGGAATCGGGACTGTGATCAGCGCAATGCCTGCGCTTTCGGCCTGCGCCCGCAACAGCGATTCCCGGACCGCGTGCATGGCCACGCGCTGAAACTCGGCGTTCACCGTGGTCAGCAGTGCTGCCACATCGTATTCGCCCTGCCTTCGCACAACCTCAAGGGACCAGGCGCTGTCCTTGCCACTGCTCCACGATAGCCATGCTTTTTTGCGCCCCACTTTACCTCCCTGCACCCAACCATAGCTGGAGATTGCCGGATGCGCAAGCGCCGATCAAACTTTCATGCCTTTAGCGGCGTCGCACCTCAATTTGGGGATGAACCGAAGTTACGTGCTCGAACATCTCAAAGAAGCGGGGCAAGCAGGCCGGGTGGGTCCTGAGCAACGATCCCGCGCCGCAGGCAAGCCCGGTGTCTTGAGAAACCTCACTGGACAGCTGGAGGCAGGTTCAGTAAAATGACTATTCGGTCATTTTATTAGGCTCATGGGTCAGATATGCCCTTCTGCGGAAAAACACGCAAGGAAGTCATCAAGGAATTCCGCACCGCCGAACTCATGGAAGCGGCCCGCAGTGTATTTGCAAAAAAGGGCTTCCACGCCGCCACCGTTGAAGAAATTGCTGCCGCAGCAGGCGTCGCCAAAGGCACCGTTTATCTCTATTACAAGTCAAAGCAGGAAGTCTACTGGGGCGCACTCGAACACGGCATCACCGAGCTTCACAATGAAATTCAAACCCGGCTGGCGGCAGAAGAAACGCCTGAGGACAAGGTCCGGGCTTTTATCGCGATCAAGATCCGCTATTTCGAGACGAACCGCGACTTTTTCAGAATTTATTTTTCCGAACTGGGAAGCGGTTTTTCGCACCCGGCACAGATGCCCCCCCGATTTGAAGATATGTACCTGGAACAGGCACGCCTCCTGGAGGCCGCGCTCCGGCAAGGCATCGAGGGCGGCGCCATCCGGGAAATCCGCACAGATACAGCGGCCGTGTCCATCAGTGACCTGATCCGGGGCATCATCGTCCAGCGGCTTTTGGGCTGGTCGAAGAAGGACGTCGATTCCGACGCCAATTTTGTTTTCGATCTTGTTTGGAGAGGAATTGCAGCGTGATAACCAACGCACGGACCAAGGGCCTTCTATTCGCCACAGTTTTCTGCGCCTGCACCATAGCAGCCGCTCAGGGCGGGCGTGCCATGGACAGTTACTCGGCCGGCGCAGGCGGGACGGACTCGGCTGCAACAGCTTCATCCGCCTCCGTTCAGCAGGCTTCGGAACAGAATCCATTCCTCGGCAGTGCGCCTTCGGAGGCTGTGCAGCCGGGCGTGATGCCATTGTCTCTGGCCGGCGCCATCAACCGCGGCCTTAAGTACAACCTTGGAATCCTGCTCAGCGATCAGGCAACGCAGCAGGCGCGCGGCGCAAGGATCCACGCGCTCAGCGAGCTGTTGCCGCAGGTTTCAGCGGGGGCATCTGAGACCAGCGAGCAGATCAACCTGAAGGCGCTGGGGTTTCCCAATTTTCCGGGAGTGCCACCCATCATCGGGCCTTTTGGTGTGTTCGACGTGCGCGGATATCTGGACCAGCACATCCTGAACCTCAAGGACCTCCATCAGGCAAGGGCGCAATCCGACAACGTCAAAGCCGCGCAGTACACCTACCAGAACGCTCGCGACATTGTGGTGCTGGTGTCGGCCAACCTCTATCTGCAGGCCATTGCGGGATCGAGCCGCGTTGATGCCGCAGGCTCCGAGGTTGAAACCGCTCAGGCTGTATACGACCGCGCCGTTGACCTGAAAAAGGCCGGAATGGTGCCCGGCATTGACGTGCTCCGCAGCCAGGTGGAATTGCAGGCGCAGCAGCAGCGGCTGATCTATCTGAAAAACCAGTTCGAGACCGAAAAGCTGACCCTGGCCCGGGCGATCGGGCTTCCGGTGGCGCAGGAGTTCCGGCTGACGGACACAGTCCCGTATGCCCCCCCTCCAGCCATAACTCTTGACCTGGCAATCTCGCAGGCGCTGGCCAACCGCGCCGATTACAAGAGCCTGCAGGCAGAAGTACACGCGGCGGAGTCGCTGAAGAAAGCGGCTCGCAGCGAGCGGCTGCCAAGTCTGAATTTTCACGCCGACTACGGAGACATTGGTCCCAGGCCGGGTGAATCGCACGGGACCTACACGGTTGCGGCCAGCGTGAAAATTCCCCTCTTCCAGAGCGGAAAAGTTCGCGGGGACGTGATGCAGGCGAGCGCCTTGCTGCGACAGCGCGAGTCAGACCTGAAAGACTTGCAGAACAAAATTGAGTACCAGGTACGGACGGCGTTTCTCGATTTGAAATCGTCGGAAGACCAGGTCAAGGTGGCGCAGAGTACACAAAACCTGGCCCATGAGCAGTTGAAAGAGGCGCGCGATCGTTTTGCCGCCGGAGTGGTCAACAGCCTTGAAGTGGTCCAGGCGCAGGAAGCGGTTGCGACGGCCGATGAAAACTACATTTCCAGCCTCTACAGCTATAACGTGGGCAAGGCGTCGCTGGCGCGCGCTCTGGGCCTGGCAGAAGTGACCTTCAAGCAAATGACGGGAGGAAGCAAGTAATGGCAGAACCCATGGGAAATGTGGAATTGAACGGCAAGAACAATGGGAAAACGGCCGGAACGGAACGGCGAAAGCCGTTCTTTCAGCTTCATCCCAGGGCGATATGGGTCTTGCTTCTGGTCGGTCTGGTCGCGGTTGTGGGCGGCATCTTCGCCTGGCGGTATTACTCCACGCATGAAACCACAGACGACGCGCAGATTGACGGCGACGTGTATCCCATCAGTTCGCGTATCAACGGACACATCATTGCCGTTGAGGTTGAAAACAACGAGTTCGTAAAAAAGGGGACGGTGCTGGTGCGGATCGATCCTACGGACTACCAGGTAGCGCTTGAGCACGCCCAGGCCAGCTATGCAATGGCGCAGGCGCGGGCACAGGCTTCCGACGTCGGCATACCGATCACCTCCGTCAATTCTTCGAGCGGCATCTCGTCGGCAGAAGCCCAGGTGGAACAGGCACAGGCAGCCATCGCAGCTGCGGAAAAGCAATCGCTGGCAGCGCAGGCCAGGGTGAAAGAAACCCAGGCGAATTACGCCAAGGCCAGGTCAGACCTGGCGCGATACGAGCAGCTCGTCAAGAAAGACGAAGTCTCGCAGCAGCAGTACGATCATGCCTTGCAGACGGCTGAGGCTGATTCCGCAGCGGTGACGGCGGCACAATCGGCCGCAGCCGCCGCAGTACAGAATGTCGCCCTTGCACAGGCACAGCTTGCGCAGGCACAGGCCGGACTTCGTGCATCCCATGCCGGGCCGCAGCGGGTTCGCGTCAGCCGCGCAGAAGCGCAGGCCGCAGCGGCTGGTGTCAAGACGGCGAAGGCCGCGCTGGACCAGGCGCAACTGAACGTGAACTACACCGTGGTTCGCGCGCCGGCGGATGGCATCATCGGCAAGAAATCCGTTGAGCCGGGACAGAACATCGGCGCTGGCCAGGCGCTGATGGCCATTGTGCCAGTGGAAGGACTTTACGTAACCGCCAATTACAAGGAAACCGAATTAAAAGATATGCGGCCGGGCGATCCCGCCACGATCCATGTGGACGCCTATGACCGCAAATACAAAGGGCACGTGCTGAACATTGCCGGGGCCACCGGCGAGCGCTTCAGCCTGCTGCCGCCGGAAAACGCCACGGGCAACTACGTCAAGGTGGTGCAGCGGATCCCCGTGAAAATCCTTTTCGATCAGGGACAGGATTCCGAGCACCTTCTGCGCATCGGGATGTCCGTGGAACCCACCGTGACCACAAAGAAATAGAGAGGCCGCAATGTTTAACATCGTCACCATCAGCCGCGAATACGGCAGCGGCGGTGGACTGATCGCAGAAATGCTGGCGCGCCGCCTGGGCTGGAAGCTGGTGGACATGTCGCTGCTTGCAGAGGTGGCGCGGCGTGCGAAGCTTGATCCCGAGACCGTCGCGCGATTTGATGAATCCGTCGATCCCTGGTTTTATCGGCTGGTCAAAGGACTGTG
>JAJYJL010000616.1 GCA_021789565.1 Acidobacteriota bacterium | reverse complement strand
TGCTGCCGGCGGCTGGTGGAATATCGCGAGAGGGTGGCGCGGGAAAAACGGCGTATGTTTCGCGACTGGGAATACTGGGGCAAGCCGGTACCAAGCTTCGGCGATCCCCGGGCGGAACTGCTGATTGTGGGGCTGGCACCCGCAGCGCACGGCGCCAATCGCACCGGGCGGATGTTTACTGGCGACCGCTCGGGAGAGTTTCTTTACCGAGCACTTTATGAGGCTGGGTTCGCCAGCCAGCCCGATTCACATGATAGAGAAGATGGGCTGCGACTCCACCGCTGCTATATTACGGCGGTGTTGCGGTGCGCGCCACCTGCTAACAAACCGCTGCCCCAGGAGTTGAAAAATTGCCGGCCCTATTTTGAAAAGGAGCTCGAATTCCTGGGTGGGATCCGCGCCGTGCTGGCGCTGGGCCGGATTGCTTTTGACGGCTACCTCGATGTGGTCAGAGGGAAGGTTGAATTGCCGCCGCGCTCGCACATGCCCTTTGCGCACGGGGCCAGTTATGCAATGGGGGGCGGACTGCCGCGGCTGTTCGCTTCCTATCATCCCAGCCAGCAAAATACACAAACCGGCAAGCTGACGCGCCCCATGATGCACGCCGTGCTGGCCGGAATCGACAAGTATCTCCGGACCTCGCCGTAGTGTTCGGCTAATCCATCAGCATGCCGCCGTTCACTTCAATGGTTTCTCCCACGATGTAGCTGGCTGCGGGCGATGCCAGAAAGACAACCACGCTGGCAATTTCCTCGGACGTGCCGGCGCGTCCCAGCGGAATGCTGGCGATGAACTTCTGGAAGATTTCGGGAGGGCTGTACCGTTCATGGTAGGGCGTGGCGATGACGCCGGGTGCGACGCCGTTCACTCGAATGCCGTGGGGCGCCAGTTCCTTGGCCAGGCTCTTGGTGTAAGTGATCATGCCGCCCTTGGCTGTGGCGTAAACTCCGGAGCCGGGCCCTCCGCCGTTGCGCCCTGCAATGGAGGTCATGTTGATGATATTCCCGCTCTTGCGCGCCACCATTTCTTCCCACACTGCTTTCACGCAAAGGAATACGCTTTTCAGGTTCAAGTCCATGATCTGGTTCCAGTAATCTTCCGTCATGTCGGAAAGCATGCGCCGTGCCAGAAGGTCGCCGGCGTTGTTAACCAGGATGTCGATGCGGCCCCATCGTTTGCGCACGGCGTCCACCATCGCCTGGACTTCCGCCGCGGATGTAACGTCGCCGTGGATGGCTTCGGCCTCGCCGGCTGCTTTGCGGATTTCCTCCACGGCCTTTTCAGCCCCGGCCTTGTTCTTATGATAGTTGACTCCAACGCGGGCGCCTTCTCGCGCCAGGGCGATGGCGGTTGCATAGCCGATGCCGCTTGAGGCCCCTGTGATTAATGCGACTTGGTTTTTGAGAACCATGATCTCCTCCAGAATGGGTTGATTGTTCTCTTTTTCGATGATGAGAAACCGTCAAAAAACAAGATTTTAGGAAAACACAAAATAAAGTGGTTGGCAACCTTTGTCATTTTTTGGTAATCCTTATAAGTTAAGCCTGCGTTCGCGGGTTCGCCTGTGGCCGGCAGATTTCAAGATCAATGCAGGGGCACATTACTCAGGAAATGAGGACGCATTCGTATGATTGAAGTTGAGAATCTGACGAAACGATATGGCCCGACGCTGGCGGTTTCTGACGTCAGCTTCCAGGTTCAGAAAGGAGAGATCCTCGGCTTCCTGGGGCCGAACGGGGCCGGCAAGACCACCACGATGCGCATCATCACCGGCTTTCTTTCGCCGAGCGCCGGTCGCGTGAGCGTTGCAGGCATTGACGTGGCGGACTCGCCGCTCGAGGCCAAAAGGCATATCGGTTATCTCCCGGAAAATCCTCCCGTTTACACCGACATGACGGTGAATGAGTACCTCGCATTCGTGGGCCGGATCAAGGGTGTGGCTCGCGGCGAACTAAAGAAACGGGTCGAAGAGGTCAGTGAAAAATGCGCCATCGCTGACGTGCAGCACAGGCAGATCGGGAAGCTTTCCAAAGGTTATCGCCAGCGCGTAGGGCTGGCTCAGGCGCTGATTCACAATCCAGACGTTCTGGTCCTTGACGAGCCGACGGCCGGCCTGGACCCCAAGCAGATCATTGAAACGCGCGAACTGATCAAGGGACTGGCCGGGCAGCACACGGTCATATTGAGCACCCACATCCTTCCGGAGGTTTCAAAGACCTGCCAGCGCGTGGTGGTGATCAGCAAGGGGACTGTGGTGGCGATGGGCGCTCCCGACGAACTGACGGCCCGTCTGCAAGGTTATGGGTCCGTACTCGTGACGGTCGAAGGGCCGGCGCCGGACATTATGAGCAAGCTGCAAACGGTACCCGGCGTGAATCTTGTCGAGCCGGTTGAGGCCTCAGGCGCTCGTGTCACACTGGAGGTCCATACGGAAAAGAACCAGGAAGTGCGGGCGGAACTGGCCCGCGCCATCGTGCAATCCGGATGGGGGCTGTTCGAACTGAAGAGCAGCGGAATGAGCCTGGAAGACATTTTCCTGAAGCTGACCACTCGCGACTTGAGCGAGGAAGCGTCTGCCGCGGTGGAGTCACCGGCAGGCGGCGGGGAAGCGGTAAACTGAAGTTGCGGTTTGAACTCGCCGAAGATCCGGCAGTGGCTGCATAAAAGTTATCAACCCTGAGGGGGAAATTGAAATGCGCAATATTCTGGCAGTGGCGGGCAAGGAACTTCGCGCCTATTTCCATTCGCCGATCGCCTATCTGGTGCTGGCCGTTTATGCTGTGCTCTGCGGTTTCTTCTTTTACAGCTTTACGGCGACCTATGTGGTGCAGACTTTTCGGATGCAGGCGATGGGCGGCATGGGCATGCCCAACATGACCATTAATGACTACGTCATCCGGCCCTTGTTTGAAGGTGTGCTCTCGATTGTTCTGCTGCTGGTAATTCCGCTGATCACCATGCGGCTTTACGCTGAGGAAAAACGTTCCGGAACGATCGAACTTCTTCTGACTTCTCCGGTCACGGACTTCCAGATCATCGTGGGGAAATTTCTGGGTGCCCTTATGCTGTTCGGCATGATGATAGTGATCACCTTTGGATTTATCAGCTCCTTGTTTATTTACGGCAATCCTTCTGCCAAGCCCTTAATTGCGCAGGCCGTTGGGCTTTTCCTGTTTGGCGCTTCGCTGCTGGCTTTGGGCATGTGGATCTCAACTTTTACAAAGAACCAGATTATCGCTGCAGTCGTTTCCTTTGCGGCGTTTCTGCTGATTTATGTTTTGAACTGGGTGACGTCTTATTCAAGCGGCACCATCAGCCAGGTGTTTTCCTATATGTCGCTGACCACGCACTTTGACGCGTTCGCCAAGGGAGTGGTTGACTTGAAGGACCTGGTTTACTACGTATCTGTGATTGTGCTCGGAGTTTTCCTGACGGCGCGATCCGTTGAAGCTCTGAAGGGGAGGGTCTGACGATGGCGCAAAATGATCGACCGAAAGGAGGCGGCCGCCAGCGTTTCCTGCAGGGCGCCAACCTGGCTTTATACACCCTGATCGGCATCGCGATCATCGTGCTGGTCAACTGGTTTGTGAACCAGCACGATAAACGCTGGGACCTGACTCCCAATCAGGAATACAGCCTGTCACCGCAAAGCAAGAAAATCCTGCAAGGTCTGAAGCAGAACGTCACCATTTATGCTTTTGACCGCAAAGACGCCTTCAGCCGAAGGCGTGACCTGCTGGGTGAGTACGAGAGCGCTTCGCGCCGTGTTTCCGTGCAGTACATCGATCCTGACCGCCAGCCCGCGCTCGCCAGACAATACGGCATTCAGAGCTATGGGACCATCGAGGTTGTCTCAGGCACCCGGCACTTCCAGGCGCAGAGCAAGGATGAAGAAGGCGTTACGAACGCATTGATCCGCGTCCTGATGGGTGAGAAGACGATCTATTTTATGCAGGGCCATGGTGAACGCAGCATTGATGACACCGGGCGCGACGGCTTCCAGAACCTGAAGACCGAGCTGAACAATGAGAGCTATAACATCAAGACCCTGATGCTCCTTCAAAAGAACCAGATCCCGCCGGATTGCGAAGTCCTGGTGATTGCAGGACCCCAGCACGATTACCTGCCTCCGGAAATTGATACCATCAGCAAGTATCTCCAGGGCGGCGGGCGGGCCCTCGTGATGTTGGATGCGGGAGTCAAACTGCCGAACCTGGACCAGATGCTGGCCGGATGGGGAGTAACAGTGCGGGATGATCTGGTGGTGGACTTGAATCCGGTGGCGCGGCTTTTTGGGACGTCCCCCACCATGCCGTTGATCATCAAATACGGCTCCAACCCCATCGTCGAGCCGCTGCAGCGGACCGCCACCTTGTTCCCGATGTCCCGCTCGATTGATATCAGCAAGGACGCCAAAGGCGGCGCGACGCCTGAAATGCTGTGCCAAACCTCCGGCGATAGTTTTGCGGTCGAAGGGTTCAATCCCAGCGTGCGTGAGGTTTCTTACCGGCCGGGCAAGGACATTAAAGGTCCTCTGACCGTCGCCGTGGCGGATACCCTCAGCGGTGCCGATAGCAAGCAGGGCCAAGGCCGCGTGGTCATTACGGGGACATCCTTGCTGGGTGCAAACGCCTATCTCGGGTTCCAGGGTAACAAGGACCTTGTGATGAACATGGTCAACTGGCTGACGGCTGAAGAGAGCTTGATTTCCATCCGGCCCAAAACCCAGCAGCAGCAGACCCTGGATATGAACCAGCGCCAGATGGGGCGGTTGCTTTACCTGGGAGTGCTTGGCCTTCCGCTGGCCATTATCCTGATCGGGACTGGAGTGTGGTGGCGTCGCCGGCGATGAACAAAAAATACCTACAAACTCTGGTTGCGCTAGCTGTACTGGCAGGACTGTGGGGGATTTTTACCTACTATGGCCGAAAGAAAAGCGCCCCGGCCCTGGAGACAAAGAGCGCATCATCTTCAAAAATATTCCCCGCCAAGAAGGACCAGATTGTCGCATTTACCGTGACCCCCGCCAGCGGCAAGCCTGTCACATGTACTCTTGCAGGGAAGGACTGGCGGATCACGGAGCCGGAGAATCTGGCGACAGACTCTTCCACTATTGCGGGCTTCCTCACCAGCCTGACCAGTGCCACACCAGCGGAGGTTGTGAGCGATCAGGCCAGCGACCCTAAAGAATTTGGCCTGGACCCGCCTGCCGCTACTATTGAAGTCAAGACAAACGCCACACCGCAGGAATTTACGCTGCGCCTGGGAAGCTCGACGCCCACGAACAACGGCATCTATGCGCAGGTGGTGGGCCAGCCACGCGTTTTCACGCTGGCCAGCTACCTGAAGGACTCGCTTGAAAAGAACCTTTTCGATTTCCGGGACAAGAAGGTGTCCACCCTTACGTCGGACAACATCCGGCGCATAGAGGTTTCCTCGAAAAAGAACAATTTCCAACTTGCAAAGAACCCCGACGGCATCTGGGATCTCATCCTGCCTCCTCCCGTTCGCGCAGACCACTTTACGGCGGAAGGTCTGGTGGACGAACTGAACAGTGCTTCCATGAAGAGCATTGTTGAGGAAACCAAGAAAGACCTGAGCAAGTACGGGTTTTCGAATCCTACGATGACCATCCATCTCACCGGCAGCTCTGGCACACAGACGCTTGTGCTGGGCAAGAAAAGCGGCGACGATTACTACGCTATGAATACGGCCGTGGCACCCGTCTTCACGCTTGGATCGGATTTCCTGTCACAGTTTCAGAAGCAGCCTTCCGACCTGCG
>JAJYJL010000615.1 GCA_021789565.1 Acidobacteriota bacterium | reverse complement strand
GATGCCGGCTTCTGGGTCGGCAGCATAGTGCTGGCCCTGCTGCTGGGCGTCGCCTTGGGAAATGTGGTGCGTGGCTTGCCGATCGGCGCGGACGGATATTTCCAGGGAACCTTCACTTTGATGCTGAACCCATATGCGCTGCTCACAGGCATCCTGAACGTGGTGGTGCTTGCGTGGCACGGATCGAATTATCTGCGCGTGAAGACCGAGGGCGCATTATTCGAACGGGCCGTCAGGTGGTCGCGGGCGCTGTGGTGGATCACTGTCTTCATGACGATTGTGGTCACCGTGGCCACGTTTATCATGCTGGCGGGCAGTCCCCGCACTTTTCAGGTTTATCCGGCGGCGTGGGTCATACCCTTTTTCATTCTATCCGGGCTGGTGTGGGGATTCCTGTCTCGCGGGGCGGACCGCAGCAGAGCCGCTTTCTGGTCGTCCACGCTTCTCATTATTTCGCTGATGCTGACTGCTGCACTGACAGTGTATCCGAACCTGCTTCCATCAACTGTTAATCCGCAGTACAGCCTGAACATTTTCAACTCCGCCTCTTCACCGCATGCGCTCCGAGTTTCCCTGATTGCCAACGCTTTTGGCATGATCGCCGTAATCGTTTACAGCACCTATGTTCATCGGGTGTTCCACGGAAAGGTACGTCTGGAGGAAGGCCACTACTGAGTGCTGCATCCTGTACTCAACGGGGCATTGTGACTCCCTTGTTTTGGCGGCATCGCGCGCAAGACGGCGGCGTTGCGGTTCGCGCAATTGTCTTGGACATTACACTGTTGCTGATAGAACCTGGAAACGGCGTTACTGCGTTCTGCGCAATTGCCGGATGTCTCTGGAAGGCTTGTCATTAATGCACGAGAGTTGGTCGAGCGTGGCCGTCACCCGGTCGCTTAATAACTGGACAACCCAGAAGGCAGCCTCCGGATGACGGGCCATAAAGTGAAGGAAGTCCTGGCATTTGACGAAACCTGTCTGGCTGGTAACTGCCGCCACGGCTGTTTCTTCGTAGTGTGTGCCCGAAACTGCGGCGCTCAATCCCAGAATATCTCCAGGCAGCGCCGATCCCAGAACCATGCGCCGGCCAACACTGTCCGCTATCGAAAGCTCGACCCGGCCCGAGTAAAGAATATAAATGCCACACGGCTTCCGCCCTTCTAGAAAAAGTTCAAATCCTTTTGGGCAGACCTTGGTCGTTTGAATGGCCCTCAGAGCCGTGAGCGCGACAGGCGCCAATGGACTTCTAAGCTTGCCAGTGGGAGGAGCATCGGTTGCAGGGAGGTAGGTATCTTTCATGTGACTTCCCTCAATCTGTTGTCAGTGTACCGGTTCAGGCAATTGACAGGCAGTGATGACAGTCACCCAGGAAAGTGCCGTTATTCACAACCCCTTGTGACCAGATTTTGATGTAAATCATCGGAAGAGGTTGCAGCATTGCGCTGGATTTCCACTCATGATCCTCACTTCCTGCCCATTCGTCTTGATGTGCATCATTATTCGCAGTCTGCTGAAGGATATCCCTGATGCGCTGCGGCCTCGTTATTGTTTTTTCCGTTTTTACAGTAGATTTCGAGTTTGCACAGTAAACCGTTAGTCCCGCAGAGAATTCTGTCGTTCCTGTTAAACCTCGGCGGGCCGAGTGGAGCAGAACGGCTATGTGCGACCAGTTGCTGAGTCACCATCTTTTCGTCGCCCGGAAACTGGAGGCCTTCGAGATCCCGACCAATCGCTTGACTCTTGGCAAAGACCTGGACACCTTGTCTGGCCCCAAATAGAGCCTGCCTGAAAAGAAAATTCGCCGCAACCTACTTACGACCGCCAGGCTGGATTTTCAATCCTCTTGACGTGCACAGAGCGTCACTCACATGCGAAAAAGACCATGGCGATACGGACTGCAACGGGGTGCGGTCTTTTGACGGTCAGCGAGGTTCGTCTATTGTGGAGCAGGTCTGGAAAGAGGGTTGCTGGCCGAAAAAGACCCCAAAAAGGAGTAAGCCCGGGAATCGAACGGCGCGTGTGGGGCAAATCGTCGGCCGCTGGGGCGGATTCCCGGGCGGTATTCTATTGAAGTCAGTCTAGCTGTCCGCTTTTTCTGTCGCAGTGAGCCACGTCACTCATGCCTGTGATGTGCGTCACGATAGTTAACGCCTTCCCGCTTGCATCCGTCCTGCTGGCAATCACCATAGGGGGTTTTCCGCCTGCAATCATAGGCAAACTCGCGTTCCTGGCATTTGAAAGGTCAAACCAGGGAGGAATTGTTGGGCGGAGCTACCCGCCCAGGAAGGCTTCGAGGGCCGATTTGTTCTCGATCACAAGGGTTGAGCCCTTCAGTTCGGCAAGGTGCTTGGACTTGAATTCGCCCAACGTACGGGTCACAGTCTCTCGCGAAGTTCCAATGATCTGGCCAATTTCCTCGTGAGTCAGGGTCAGCTTCACCCGGATTCCCTGGTTGGAGGGTTGCCCTTTGGCTGACCATTCCAGTAGAAAGCGGGCCAGCTTTTCCGGTGCGGATTGTGACAATCCCAGTGAGCGGACTTGCTCGCACGCCGTCTGATAACTGCCGCTCAGTTGCTGTGCCGCGCGGATGGAAGCGTCGCCGTGATCACGGAGCAGGCGCAGGAAATCATCGCGTTTGATAAAGTTGACCTGGCAGGGTTCAAGAGTTTCAGCAGTGGCCTGGAACGCAGTGTCAGAGACCGTTGCGTGCAATCCAAGAATCTCCCCAGGGGTGATAATCCTCAGAATCAGCGTTTTGCCTTCGCTGGATGTCATTGAGAGCTTCACGCGGCCCTTACAGAGCAGAAAGACGCCCTGGGCGGATTGTCCTTCTACAAAGAGGACGGCACCGGCGGGATATGCGGTTGTGTACTTAATCGCCTCGAATGCTTTCAGCCCTTCCGGAGAAAGATCACAGAAGAATCCCCCGGCTTTATTCGAGCAGGTCTGGCAGTCTTCAACCAGCTCTAATCCGTATGGCGATCTCATGTTATCCTCCGTTCCTTCCAGAACGTATTCCTACACGTGTGATTTCGTCAATCACATATTTCGTCATCAAATGCGTTCCTTCAAAGCAGACCCCCTTGTCTACCATGCGGGCCAAAAAGCGCTTCCCCTCAGGGTCAATGTAAGTGACATCCGATAAGTCTATTATGACATTTTCAGAAGCTTGAGGCGAGTGTTCCTTCCAGCTTCGCTCCAGCTCCTCGACCCAGGGTCCGGAAAGCTTTCCTTCAAGCTTGACCTTCGTGCCTTCCGGCGTGCTATTAAACGTTATTTTTAGCATTTTTCACCGTCCTTGGTACAACAAAAAATCTCAGCAACGTATTGCTGCAGTAAGTATGATTTATGAACACCTGACCGTTTTGTCAGACTGCGCGTGCCGATTGTCAATTGTGCTCACGGCTACTGGTTGCAATCATAGCTGCAACGCTGTTCCCTTAGTTTGCCAGCCTGGTTCTGCCGCGAGAAACTCCTTTCTTCTCATGCCGCGGGAGGCGCCGTCAGATCATGCTTCACGCTGACGAGCTCCTTATAGATCGCGGAACGAACAATGTGGGCTAAGTCGGAAGCCACAAACGGGGGCGTCACAAAGTCGAATGCGCCTCTCCCAAGCGCCTCCAAGTAGAGCCCCACATCCACCATTTGCGACACCACGATGACGGGCGCGTAGCTGTTCGACTGCTGTGCCAGCCTCAGGACGTCTACCCAGATCCCGTCCGGCAAATCCGTCCCTGCAAAAACCAGGTCGATCCCCCCCTCCTTCTTGAAGAGCCGCGCAGCCTCACGGCAATTTCGGGCGAAAATCACTTTGACACTGAGGGACTTAAGCGTCCGTGCCAAATTCTGTAAAGTTTCATTCTCGGTGTGGACCAGCAGGGCATTGATTTGTTCCGCCATGGTATTATTCTCCTGCCAAGGGTCCAGCCATTCCTGGCGCGTCAGGATAGGTGGACTTGAACTTCCACTTGATGGGAAAGCACTTGCCATTCCAAATGACGGAAATTTTAAAACTGAAATTTAGGCTTTAGATTCAGCAGATTAGCTGGATGGCGCAGTCGGACGTTATCTCGGCGCAGAATAGGCAAATGACGGCGAGTAATCAGGTGATGATATTTCGTCACGCCCGGGGTGATTTGCTGATTTCATCACGCGTAATTCCAAGCTTCCGCATCTTGGAATTAAGCGTCGTCCGCTTAAGGCCTAGGCGGGTGGCAGCTCCGCTGGGGCCGCCGATAATTCCGCGTGTCTCTCGAAGGATGCGAATAATGTGTTCGCGCTCAGCATCTTCCAGCGTGCAGGGGCCGTCCCCGTTGCTGTTTTCACCTTCGATGGGAGCCAGTTCTGCAAGTGGGATACGCAAAACCGGCCCGGGAGACAGGATGACGGCCCGCTCGATAATATTTTCAAGTTCGCGCACGTTGCCAGGCCAGGGCCACCGGGTGAGGGCCTCCATGGCCTCTGGAGGAATAATTTCAATGCGCCGGTGCATTCTCTCAGCATGCTTCTGGGCAAAGTAGCGCACGAGGATGGGGATGTCTTCGGCGCGCTCCCGCAATGGTGGCACCGTAATGGGGAACACTTTGAGGCGGTAATAAAGGTCGCTGCGGAATTCCCGGTCAGCGACCATCTTCGCCAGGTCACGATTGGTTGCCGCCAGAAGACGGACATCTACGGGAATCGTTCGAGTGCTGCCCAACCGCTCAAACTCTTTTTCCTGGAGGGCCCGCAGGAGTTTGGGCTGGAGTTCGATTGGGATGTCCCCCACTTCATCCAGGAAGAGGGTTCCCTCGTGGGCCAGCTCCAACCGGCCGATTTTTTGCGAGATGGCGCCGGTAAAGGCGCCTTTCTCGTGCCCAAAAAGTTCGCTTTCCAGCAACCCTGTGGGGATGGCGGCACAGTTCAGCTTGACGAACGTGCGGTCACGCCGGGGACTTAAATCATGAATGGCGCGCGCAATCAATTCCTTTCCCGTACCGGTTTCTCCCAGAATCAGGACGGTGGCATTGGTGGGTCCCACGGATTCCACCTGCTTCAGGATTCGCTTCAGAGCGGCGCTTTCCCCGATGATTTCCTCAAAGGGATATTCCGTTCGAAGTTCTTCTTCGAGATAGAGCTTTTCTTCAGCCAGACGTTCTTTCAGCTCTGCCACTTTGCGGTAAGTCAGGGCGTTGTCCAAAGCGATGGCAACATGGCTGGCAACCTGCTGCAGTAGATCAATGTGCTGCTGGACAAATGCATCTTTTTGCCGGCTGACCAGATTCAGAGTCCCGAGCACGCGGTCCTGTGTGATCAGGGGCAGGAAGCAGGCCGACTTTACGCCTTCCGCCATCAGGCGATCGGTGGCTTTGGTCCCGGTGTCGTTGCCCTCAAGATCGTTGAGAACCAGTGGCTGGCGGGAATTCATTGCGCGGCCCGCCAGAGCCTCCTGAGCCGGCGAGAGCATCTCCTTCCCAAGCGCGGCTTCTCTGTCGGGGTTTTCCAAAGAAAGCAGGCGGAGATCTTTGCTTTCGGGCCCATAAAGAGCCAGCGACGCATATTCATGGGGCATAATCCGGTGAAGGGTTGCCGAGATCGCAGTGAAAAGCTCCCGAACGTCCAGGTTGGACAGCAGAACCGTGCTGATCTCCAGCAGTAAGGCCTCCTCGGCTTTTTTGCGCTCTGTGATATCGGTGGAGATACCGGCTACCGCGTATGGCCGTCCCCATGGGTCAAATAAAGGAACCTTGATCGAAATGTAGGTGTGAATTCCACCCGTGTGGGAAACAACTTCTTCAAATTCCAATG
>JAJYJL010000614.1 GCA_021789565.1 Acidobacteriota bacterium | reverse complement strand
TTCCGATCTGATACGGAACCGTTATAAGAGGCAGGAGGTAATTGGCGAACTGAATGGAATAAAGAAAAAGGGCGTTCCTGCTTACTGAACTCTTCAGCCCCCGGTGAACTAATGGCTTAAGCCCTTCCAGCATGTTAGACGGTGCCTTGAGGTTGTGTCTACCGCGGGTACGCCTCTTGGGCGCAACGTGGGTCGTGAACCCTGTGTTTAAGTGCTGTCATTGCTCCACCGGCCATCAATCCATCGCGAAGGGAGTCCGCGATACCCTGGAAAACCCAGCGGGCATATCGCCCCACGGGGTAGATATCGCGTGCCTCCAAGGCGGCAAGTGCCTGCTTCCTCCATTGGGACCCAGCCCATGACCACGTATAAGCCACCTCGATCCATGTTGGGTCAACCACGTCGATTTCACGCACCCAGTCCCATTCCTTCAATTCCTGAATGACGTTCCGGCTGTACGCTGATACTTCGGCGGCATCCGGTTTCATGCCTTCGGGGTAGGCACGCTCCACATAGATGCTCACATGCCCGCTACTTTTTCGGGACGACTTCGGCAGAAATGAGGCATCTACGTTACTGTAAAATCCAACGCGATGAAATCCAGCCTTGCTGGCAGGGACATAAACCCAGTGATCTTCCGGACATCGCGGCCCCTTGACTGCTCCAATGTTTAGCACCAGGACGGAGGGCGATGGGTCCGGTTCTACAGGAAGCTCCAAACCGGCCATTTCCAAGGTTCGATTCAGCGGGAGAGTCGAGAGCAGCGTCCCGTACCGAACCTTGCTCCCACCCGAAAAGAAAACCTCTTTGTCGACTGGATTGATCTTTGTGGCGCGCTTTGCGTAGCGAACATCACACATCGCGGCCATCCTCTGTGCAAGCACATTGAGACCTTCTGCAGGGTAAATAAAGGTAGTGTTGTATCCAACAGCCGGAGATGAGCTAAAAGCTCCCTGTATGGCGTGATCCAGATTAACCGGCGATTTATACGCGTCCTGGGGTGCAATCCTCTCGTAAAGGCCAGCGGTATAAAGGTTGTGGAACGGGAAAAAGAAAATCTCGCATAGAGTCTGGCCAAAGCTTGACTTCAGCCAGTCGCCCATCGTGCGAACCTTTTCCCGCACGCTGGCAGCCTCAACAATCTCACGCAGACATCGTGCGGCAAGTTCTGGGCCAAGGCACGCAAGATGATTCTGAATGGGGTAGGGTATCAGGATTTCTCTCTGTGGAAGCCACACGGAGGACTTCCTCGCATATGAGCGGACTTCTGTAACCGACCGCATAAGATGATGCACAGTGGCATCGCCGCCGAAAATCCAGTGCCCTCCGCCCACTTCAAATCGATAGCACTCATCATCTGCCGAACCGCTGGCGTATCGCTCTCCGCCTCCCGACCGCATGTAGTACGAGGAACAGATACCTCCAGGATCTTCTGCAGCTTCAAAGACCGGAAGGCCAGACAGGCCTGCACCGAGACCGGTCATCCCTGCGCCAAGCACAACCACATTGTCATTCACATGTTCTTTCATTTTGTTGGGGTTGATTATAACATGGCCTGAAATCTTCCTTTGGAACGCTTGCGCAGTTGATGACATCCCCAAAGTCCGGTCATAGGACATTTTCATCAGGGTAAGACTAACGCCTTACGCGGAGATTTGTTCGATTCTCTTGGTCGCGGATACTCAGACAGGGGAGATTCCTGGTTGCCAGCAGGTTTTCGCAAGTAGGCTTTGAGAGTCTTACGGACGGATGACAACGACACCTGGACTGGTGGGAAGAGTGAAGTTTGCGCCGCGCTCGCGGTTCAATTCAAGCGTTGCAGGAACGTCCAGTTCAGCTATCGGGACCTTTTTTGTCCACGAACCGTTGTTCCAATAGTCCGAACTCGTGTAAATCGTTCCACCTATGATGGTGTATCTCGTAATCTCTTCTTTGTGTCCATCACGGAACACCAGAACGGCGGGCGGGATCTCAGGCGTTGGTTCCATGGCGCTGTTCTGCTGTGCCGCCATCGTGCGGGTGCTTGCGCCCTCTGTTGAGCCCTGCGGTGTAGCCGGTGATTTGACCATGGTCTGGCCGGAATCCGTAATCCTTACCCAATGGTTACCCTGGAGTTCCAGGACCAGAGATTCAGGCGGAGGTGGCGCCGGAGTTTCCACGCGCGGCAGCGATTTTTCAATAACCACCGTACGCGGCGGCGGTTCCTCTGAAGGCGCCGGCTCCGAGTATGAATCCGAATAGAAGTAGCCGGGATACAAATAAGGATAGCCGGGATACCCGGAGCGGTGGTAACCCCCATGCCCTTTTTGCCCCGTCAAATAACCCCCATGAGAGAAACCCCTGGAGGGAATGTGTGGCCGTCCCTGCATCATTGCGCCCCGCCCGCTCAGGAATCCCCTCTGCGCAAAGGACGGTAACGCAAAAACCAATGCGCTGAGGATAGCCGTGAGCAGCGTCAGGATGAGCCTCTTCCCCATGGGCAAACCGCTTCTCGTCTCCGGACCGGAGACATTCCCTTTCTTAACTTACCTATATTCCTGAAAATCCCAAAAGTCAAGCCGGCAAGAGCCCCGAAATACTTCCGGAAACTCAATTCTTATCCCAGTTTGGGAGAGGTATGGCGACTCTAACTTTTACAGACAATTTGCAGAAGGAGAGCCCGTTTCGGGAAATACTTAGTACCGGCAACCGCTGCTTCCGACGCATGTATGAACCTTCGGGAGGATAAAGAATCCGGGATTGCACCGGGCAATTTTCTTTGTCTGGTGAAACCTTCTTGTGGCGGGATTCGTCCGGCCTACTAGGCAAAATGGCGCGAGTTTATGCAGGTTGGTTTGCGTACGAGGGTTTAGGTAAATGAGAGCTAAGAAGCTCCTGTTCTTGATACGACTGCGCGTCACGACTTTGTTGATGACGTTGTGCCTATGCACAGTTGCGTTTGCTCAATCGACCGTCGGCCGGACAATTGCCGGACAGATACATGGCCCCGGGGAAGTGCTGGTCCCCGGAGCGAGGGTTGTCCTGTTCAATATGGAAACGCGGGCGCGCAAGGAGACGTGGTCCGACGAAACCGGGAGGTACGAATTTAGAGACGTTGCGCCGGGTGAGTACCGGATCATCGTGATGATTCTGGGATTCCGACCTTCGCTTCTGGGGCCAGTGAAAGTCACGGCTGGAAAACAACCACTGGCACTGAACGCGACCCTTTCGCTGGCGACGCCCGGCGAGCAGGCTGGCGTTGGCGGCTTCAGGCGGCCGGGGGCGGGCCGGCCCGGAATGAACCGCGGGAATTTTGGTGGGCGTATGGGCCAGG
The DNA here is from genome assembly GCA_021789565.1 of Acidobacteriota bacterium. The sequence continues at coordinate 2,481 of JAJYJL010000614.1, read as the reverse complement.
CGGGGACTGGAGAAAGCGCCGGATTGGGCAGTCGTCCCGGCCAACTCCCGCAACAGGACCAAGGGACGGCGAGCGGGCCCTTTGGCCAGCAAGGGGAAATGGGTCAGGAAAATCCCGGGGACTTGAACAGCATTTTAGCCGAAGGTGGGGAAAACGATACAGCTGGCGGCTTGAGTTTTTCGGGAGAAAGTGCCGGAACGGGCCAGGGAGGTCAGCAAGGTGCCGGGTTCGGGGGCGACCTTGCGGGTTCAGCCGGCGCGAGCAACTCCTTTTTGCTGGCCGGGAATGTTATAAACGCTGCCGCGCCTCCAATGGGCGGTGGGCGCAGGGGTCGGTTTTTCAGGTTTGGGGGTGGACCGGGAGGACCTGGCGGACCAGGTGGACCAGGGGAAGGGGCAGGAATGCCCTTTGGTGGAGGAGGCGGTGGCGGCAGAGTATTTTTCTTTGGTGGTTTCCGCAGGCCCGGGGCCAACCGTATCCGGGGGAACATCTTTGACAGCTATACCAACTCGGCATTTGACGCACGCCCTTACCCGTTGAATACACCCTCGCAGCCGCAGGTGCCTTATTACCGCGAACTTTTTGGCATTTCGCTTGGCGGGCCGTTGAATATTCCCAAGATCTACAATGGAGGCAACAAGACCAGCTTCTTCGTGAATTTCAATATTAACCGCGGCACTACTCCTGAAAATATCCTGGCGTCGCTCCCTACGGCGGCAGAGCGCCAGGGGGATTTTTCAGCAACCACAATTGTATCGGGAGCGAGTGCTGGAACGACGCCAATCATCTATCAGCCGACGCCGTCCCTGGGGCCGCGAACTGCTTTTCCGGGGAACGTGATTCCCTCGTCGTTGTTGAACTCCGCCTCTCTTGGGTTGATGCAATACTTTCCGTTGCCCAACCTGCCGGGTCAGGTGCAGAACTACCACGTGCAACTCTCACTCCCAACAGGCAGCCAGATGTTCATGGCAAGAGTGGGTCAGGAGATTTCAAACAAGGACAACCTGGCGGTGATGTATTTTTACGATTCCTCCCACGCCGACGGCATCACGGGGTTCCCGAATATTACGTCCACGACAACTACGCGAAGGCAGAACGTGAGTGTGACGGAGACGCACAACTTCAACAGCAAGACGGTAAACAACTTTGCTGTGAACTTCAACCGCGCGCGGACCTATGTGACAAATCCCTTTTCCTATAACCAGAACATTGCGGGGGAACTGGGAATTCAGGGCGTTTCACAAGACCCCATGGATTGGGGCCTGCCTTCCATCAGCTATACGAATTTCAGCGGGCTCAGCGATGCGAGGCCCTCGCTGACCCGCAACCAGACGCTACATTTTTCGGATTCCGTCATTTACAGCGTGGGAAAACACAACTTTGAGTTTGGCGGTGAGGTTTCAAGAATTCAATTGAACTCCCTCACGAACCCGGAAGCGGCAGGCAGTTTTGCCTTTACCGGCTACAGCACCAGCGACTTCACGGTGCAGGGAACGCCGGTTGACGCTACCGGCTATGATTTTGCTGATTTTCTGCTCGGTCTTCCGCAAACGACTTCCGAACGCTTCGGCATCCCTGCGAACTATCTGCACTCATCCCGCTACGACGTTTACGGGCAGGATGACTGGCGGTTGACGGACCATCTGACGTTGAACCTCGGAGGGCGATGGGAATATGCGGCGCCTTTCTCCGAGAAATACGGCCACTTGTCGGACCTGGCTCTGGGACCAAATTTCTCGACAGCGAGCGTGGTTACGGGACAGAACCCGGGAAGCCTGCCGTCTTCATTACTTCATGGGCACCCGGAGAACGTGGCCCCGCGCGTTGGTATTGCCTACCGGCCGTGGATTTCACACACACTGGTGGTGCGCGCAGGCTACGGCATTTTTTACGATGAGTCGATTTACCAGAACCTGGTGACCAACCTTGTGAATCAGTCCCCGTTTGCCACTACAAGCACGCTGGTGACAAGCCCTTCGCAGATCCTGACGCTCCAGAACGGTTTCCCCAGCATCAATTCGACCACTGCGAGCAACACTTTTGCCGTCGATCCCAATTTCCTTACGCCGTACGCGCAAAGCTGGAACGTGATGCTGGAACAGGACCTCAGCCAGTCCTATATTCTCTCAGTGGCTTATATTGGAACGCGCGGGACACACTTGAATCTCTTGCTGGTGCCGGGTGTCGGAAGTGCTCTGGCCTCAACTACGCTGCCATTCGAGTATGACACATCAGGCGCGTCTTCCCTTTACAATGGGTTACGGGTGAGCTTGCGGCACTTCTCGCGGCGCGACTTCTCTTTCTTCTTGAACTATACCTACTCAAAGGCTGAAGACAACGCCTCGAGCGTGGGCGGGACAGCAACTTCCCGATTTTTCGGAGGTGGCCCCGGAGGCTTGGGAGGAGGATCAGCGATCTCTGCGGCGGTTAGCCCGCTGGCTCCCGTGCAGAATCCGTCCGATCTGGGCGCGGAGTGGGCCC
>JAJYJL010000613.1 GCA_021789565.1 Acidobacteriota bacterium | reverse complement strand
GTGCGTGGTGTGAACGTCGCGGACTTCAAATCCGGCGCGTTCACGCGAAAGTCCGCCCGGCCCCAGGGCCGAAAGCCGGCGCTTGTGGGTGATTTCTGAAAGCGGGTTGGTCTGGTCCATGAACTGCGAAAGCTGCGAGGACCCGAAGAACTCGCGAATGGCCGCCATGACGGGTTTGGCATTGATGAGGTCGTGCGGCATGGCCGTGGACATTTCCTGGTAGACGGACATCTTTTCCTTGATGGCCCGCTCCATGCGCACCAGGCCCAGCCGGAACTGGTTCTCCAGCAGTTCGCCCACCGCCCGTACGCGCCGGTTGCCCAAGTGGTCGATGTCGTCCACTTCGAACTTTCCGCCCGGATTCTTCTGCAGCTTCAGCAGATAGCGGATGGTGGCGTAGAAATCCTCGGGATCGAGGGTGCGCTTGTCCAGCGGAAGCTGCACAGGGGCGGTTTCAGAATGTTCGGTGGCCAGCGTTCCCTCGCAGCCGCGCTCAACCTCCGTGCAGATGTTGCCCTCACGCTTCCGGACGTAGATTTTTTCTTCATCCACAACCACGTAGAAGTTGGATTCCGGCAGGTTTCGGGCGTCTTCCAATTCAAACTGCGTGGCTTTGTCGTCCATTCGGACATTGAGTTTGCTGTAATAGCCCAGCTTGATGTTGAACTTCAGGCGTCCCACCCGGGAAAAGTCGTATTTGCGGGGATCAAAAAACATCCCGGTAAAGAGTGCCGTCGCCGTGTCCAGGGTGGGCGGATCGCCGGGGCGCAATTTCCGGTACATTTCAATCAGGGCTTCCTGGACCGAGTTGATGGAATCGCGCCGCAGGGTGTGGCTGATTACCGGCCCGATCTCGTCGCGCTCGGGGAAGAAGACGTGGATTTCTTCAATTCCGCCGTCAATGGCGGTGTTCAGCACGGAAGGCGTGAGCTCATTGTTGGCCTCCAGCAGAATTTCGCCGGTCGAGGGGTCCATGATGTCCTCGGCGGCAAAGGCGCCTTCCAGATCGTGCTGGCTGATTTCCACCCGTGTGATGTGGGATTTCTGGAGTTCCTTCATCGCCGAGGAGGTGATCCGCTTGCCCGCGGCCACGATGGGTTCGTGCGACCGGGGGTGCTCGATGGGCTTGGACAACTTTATGCCCCGGAGCCCTTCAGAAACCGCCCAGTACAGCTTGTGGTCTTTCAGGGTGATATCTTCAACCCGGTAGAAGGTCTTGATGATGTCGGAGTTGTCCTTCAGGCCCAGAGCGCGCAGAAAGATGGTGCCCAGGATCTTGCGCTTGCGGTCGATTCGAACATACAGGATGTTTTTGGTGTCGTACTCAAACTCCACCCAGGACCCGCGGTAGGGGATCAGCTTGCCCAGGAAGTAGCTGCGGGCGGCGTTCGATTCAAAGAAGACGCCGGGCGAACGGTGGAGCTGGCTGACAATCACCCGCTCTGTTCCGTTGATAATGAAGGTCCCGTTTTCCGTCATCAGCGGGATCTCGCCAAAATAGACTTCCTGTTCCTTGATGTCGAGGATGTTGCGGGGCCCCGATTCGCTTTCTTTGTCGTAGAGAGTGAGGCGGATGGTGACCTTGAGGGGAGCGGCAAAAGTCATGCCGCGTTCCTGGCACTCGGTGACGTCGTACTTGAGCTGGAGAGTGACGGGGTCGCCGCACTTGTGGCAGAAATCCACTTCGTTCTTGTTGAACGTTCCGCACTTTTCGCACAGCACGTCGCCTGCCTTGAAGGGGTCCGTGACCACGGTGTAACCGCACTGTTTGCAGGTGCGGCGCAGGTGGTGAAGTCCCCGCAGGCTCCCGCATTTGCATTCCCAGTCGCCGATGGAATAGTCGACGAAATCGAGCTGGGCGACGCCGCGAAAGTCGGTGATGGGAAAAACTGAATTAAATACCGCCTGCAGTCCGAAATCGTCGCGTTCGGAGGGAAGGGCGTTCATCTGCAGAAAGCGTTCATAAGAACGCTTCTGGACTTCAATGAGATTGGGAATCTGGATGACGGACGGAATCTTTGAGAAATCAATCCGACGCGGCAGAACACCGTTAACGCCGTTGGGCATTCGTTATGCTCCTTGCTTTGATTTTAAAGGGCTACGAATCAATGAAGACACATGCACTCTTTTTCTTTGATGCATGAGAGGGACTGAAGGATGCCGAATCTCCATCAGGCGCAATTCGACACCCCCGCCATGGTTATTTTGAATTGGGTTCCTACTCTCGCCAATACCAGTCTTTAGGGTGTTCAAATTGAAAACACCAGCGACCTGGCTCTGCTCAGCATGTTCCCCTGGACCTGCACAACTATTTCACTTCTACGATCGCTCCTGCTTCAGTAAACTTCTTCTTGATGCTTTCCGCCTCGTCTTTGGAAATGCCTTCCTTGATCGGTTTGGGAGCACCATCGACCAGGTCCTTGGCTTCCTTCAGACCCAGGCTTGTGACCTCACGGACCGCCTTGATGACGTTGATTTTGTTGGAGCCGACAGCGGTAAGGACCACGTTGAATTCGGTCTTCTCTTCCGCGGGCGCCGCTGCTGCTCCGGCGCCGGCTGCTCCTGCCATCATCACCGGGGCCGCCGCCGCTGCGGAGACTCCCAGCGTTTCTTCCAGCTTCTTCACCAGTTCTGCAGCTTCGAGCAGCGTCAGCCCTTTAATTTGTTCAACAATCTTGTCAATTGCTTCGGACATCGTATTGTTTATCCTCCTGAAATATCCTGACTTTCCTATGATTCGGCCTAAGGGAAGCCCTTTAATGCCGGACCTAGTTGCCGCCGGATTCCTTGAATTTCTCTTCCTTGACTGCCTGTTGAATCACACGCGCCAGGTCGCGCCCCACAGCCGAGATTGCAGTAACGAGCTGCTGGCCCGGCGATTTGATGACGAACAGTGCTTTGGCGAATAGCTGCTCACGGGAGGGGAGCGCCGCGAGCGCCTCCACGTCCTCCATGGAAACCACGCGCCCTTCCACCATCCCAGTCTTGAAGACCAGCGCGGGATTTCCCTTAGCGTATTCCACCAGGATTTTGGCCAGGGAAACGGGGTCGTCGCCCGTATAGGCCAGTGCCGTGGTGCCGCGCAGCTTCTGTGCCGCTGCTTCGGCTTCGGTCCCGGCGGCCGCCCGCTCGATCAGGCTGTTCTTCGCCACCTTGTACCGGGCGCCGGCCTGGGAAATCTGGCGGCGAAGCTCCGTATCCTGCGCTACCGTCAAACCTTCGAATCCCTGAAAAAACACCGTGCGGGCCTTCTTCAGTTCTTCGTGGAGGTCTTTTGCCTGTTGATGTTTTTCTTCCCGCTTCATTGCACTCCTCTTGGCATAGTTAAAAAACGTCAGGCGGCGTCCACTGAGTCCAGGTCAACCGGAACGCCGGGCCCCATGGTCGATGAGATCACAATGCTTTTCACATAGCGGCCTTTGGCCGAGGCCGGTTTGGCGCGGACGACGCTCGAGATCAGGGCCCTGGCATTGTCAGCAAGCTTTTCCGGCTCAAAGGACACTCTGCCGACCGCGCAGTGGATGATTCCGGTCTTGTCCACGCGGAACTCCACCTTGCCGGCCTTCAACTCGGTGACGGCTTTGGTGACGTCCATGGTCACCGTGCCGGTCTTGGGGTTCGGCATCAGGCCGCGGGGGCCCAGGACCTTTCCCAGCCGTCCCACTGACTTCATCATGTCGGGGGTGGCCACCACGGCGTCAAATTCCAGCCAGCCGCCCTGGATCTTCTGTACCAGGTCTTCAGCCCCCACTTCGTCGGCCCCGGCTTCGCGCGCCTCCCGGACCTTTTCTCCGGAGGCGATAACGATCACCCGGGTGGTTTTGCCGAGCCCGTGCGGCAGGACCACCGTCCCTCGCACCATCTGGTCGGCGTGCTTCGGATCCACTCCGAGGCTCATCGCGACTTCAACCGATTCGTCAAACTTGGCGAATGCCGCCTTTTTGATGAGCGGCATGGCTTCCTGAAGCACATAGGCGGGCTTGTCCACCATCTTTCTGCTGGCTTCGTATTTTTTCCCCACCTTCGTCGTCCTCCTTGTTACTGCTGAGCTTTACCGGCCCCTGGCCTTCAGCCGGCGATTTCCAGCCCCATGCTCCGTGCTGTTCCCTTAACCGTGGCGATGGCGGCGGCAAGGTCGCGGGCATTCAGGTCAGGCTGCTTCTGCCTGGCAATCTCTTCAACCTGCTTTTCGGTGACGGTTCCCACTTTGTTCTTGTTCGGTTCACCGGACCCCTTGGCAATGCCGGCCGCACGCTTCAGAAGAATGGAAGCGGGCGGGGTCCTGGTGACAAAACTGAAGGTCCGGTCATGATAGACCGTCAGCAGGACGGGGATGATCAATCCCTCCTGGTCCTTTGCGGAGGTCTTGGCATTAAACGCCTTGCAGAAATCCATGATGTTGACCCCGTGCTGGCCCAGCGCCGGGCCGACCGGTGGCGCAGGGGTGGCTTTCCCCGCGGCGATCTGCAACTTCACCACTGCAATAGTTCTCTTGGCCATGGTCTTTTACACCTTCTCGACTTGATAGAAATCCAGTTCCACGGGCGTGGCGCGCCCGAAGATGGTTACCATTACCCGCAGCGTTGAGCGGTCCGCGTTAATCTCTTCCACCGAACCCGTAAAGTCCTTAAATGGGCCGTCAGTGATCTTGATGCTTTCGCCCCGTTCAAACTCGAGCTTCGGCTTGGGGTTTTCGGCCGCTACCTCCACCTTGTGAACAATCCGGTCCACCTCTTCCATGCTCAACGGGGTGGGGGTGGGCCCCGAACCCACAAACCCGGTCACCCGCGGCGTCGATCGCACCACGTGCCAGGTCTCATCGTCCATCTGCATCTCAACCAGTACATAGCCGGGGTAGAAGAGCTTCGACGTGACCACTTTTTTCCCCTGCTTGACTTCGATCACGTCCTCGGTGGGGACCATGATCTCGCCGAACTTTTCGTCCAGCTTCTCAGCCTCAATCCGGCTTTTCAACGCTTCGGCCACTTTCTTTTCAAAGCCGGAGTATGTATGAATGATGTACCAGTTCTTTTCCATTTTCAGGGTTTTTACCATGCAGTTCCTACAGTGACTTTCCCCAGGTCAGAACATAGGAAACAAGATGGGAGAAAACTTCGTCACAAAGCATGAAGTAGAATCCGAACAGGAAGGTAGTGATAATCACCATCACGGTGGTGCCATAGACTTCCTGTTTGCCGGGCCAGGTGACCCGCTTCATTTCCGCACGCACATCGCTGATGTACGAGCCGAGCTTCCCCGCCACCTCTTTGCCTGCTGCCAGTTCGTTTGCCATACTTCCTTTTTCCACTCCGCTTCCAGGCCTGCCACCAAAGGCCAACAAGCCCTTTCACCCTTCGTGGCAGGGGCGGAGGGATTCGAACCCCCATGACCGGTTTTGGAGACCGGCAGATTAGCCGTTGATCTGACGCCCCTTCAAAAAGCAGTGACGAGTGGTTAGTGATCAGCGACCACCCGATTTAGCACCGGATGCTTTTTGCTCGTCACTTGGCACTCTTCACTTATCACTTGACTTCCCGATGGGCCCTATGCTGTCGGCACTTCGGACAAAACCTCTTCATCTCCACCCGGTCTGTATGCTTCTTCTTGTTCTTGGTTGTCGTGTAATTGCGATTTTTGCAGTCGTTGCACTGTAATGTAATAATATCACGCATCGCTTCATTCACCCGAACTCGATTTCTATTGAATAATTTCGGTAACCGAACCAGCGCCGACGGTATGGCCGCCCTCGCGGATGGCGAAGCGCAGCCCCTTCTCCATGGCGATCGGCGTAATCAGC
>JAJYJL010000612.1 GCA_021789565.1 Acidobacteriota bacterium | reverse complement strand
TCCATTTTGCATTCGAGGCTGCTTTAGGCCGCAATTGAGCGAGGCCAACCCGCCGCTGCGGTCCTCAACCTCTCCCGCCCCGTTTGCAGCCTGATTGCATCGTGCGACAAGGGGACGTAAAATAGCATTTTCGACTACGAGTCGCCAAATCTTGAGGATCGGACTTTTGTGTTGAACCTACGCCTGGAAGATGTAAACCTGCAACCCATCGCCGACAAGGTATTGGCAGGCGAGCGCCTGAACCTTGATGACGGCGTGACACTTTACAATTCAAGCGACCTGCTTGCCATCGGCTACCTGGCAAACCATGTTCGTGAAAAGCTGCATGGCAAGCGCACGCACTTCAATGTGAATCGCCACATCAATCCCACCAATGTTTGCGTCGCGAGCTGCAAATTGTGCGCTTTTGGCCGCAAGCCGGACGCCCCGGGCGCTTACACCATGGCGTTGGAAGAAGCCTTCCGAACGGCCGGTGAGAACTGGACGGAAGCTGTTACAGAATTTCACATCGTCGGCGGCCTGCATCCCGACCTGCCGTTCCAGTATTATGTCGATCTTCTTCGCGGACTGAAGGAGCGATTCCCGTCGGTCCACCTGAAGGCCTTTACGGCGGTTGAAATCGCCTATTACGCGCACATGACGCGGATGACCGTGCGGGAAATCCTGGAGCGCTTCATGGAAGCCGGGCTGGGATCGCTTCCAGGCGGTGGAGCAGAAATCTTTGCGCCCGCCGTACGGCGCGTGATCTGCGACCACAAGATCGGCGCCCACATGTGGTTGAAGGTACACAGGACCGCACACGAACTGGGCCTGTGCTCCACCGCAACTATGCTTTACGGACACATCGAGAGTTCAGAAGACCGCGCCGACCACCTGGTGCAACTCCGCAACCTGCAGGACCAGACGAAGGGTTTTCAGACGTTTATCCCGCTGGCCTTCCATCCTGCCCACACCGAGCTTGGCAAGCTGGTGGAATGGGATGAGACTTCAGGGTTTATGGACTTGAAGAACATTGCCGTTTCAAGACTGATGCTTGATAACTTCCCTCATATCAAGGCTTACTGGATCATGATGTCGCCCCGCGTCGCCCAGATCGCCCTGCGTTTTGGCGCCGACGACCTTGATGGAACGGTGGCGGAAGAAAAGATTTATCACGATGCTGGAGCCAAGACTCCCCAAGTGATGACTCGCCAGCAGATTGTCCGACTGATCAAGGAAGCGGGGTTTGAACCCTTTGAGCGCGATACTCTTTACCGGTCCGTCGTGCGCACTGAAAAAAGCGTCAGTGTACAGGTTTAGCTCGGCGCGCCACCAATTAGTCTCACTCCGCTATTCCGCCTGTTGCCGCTGAAAGTGCCTCGCAATCTCATAGCCCAGCAAAGCAAAGACCGGCAGATATTCCAGGACCTGCATCAGTGGCGAGTTGGGGAACGAACCGCCTGCCGCATAAGCGATGACCGGAGAATAGCCCAGAACACAGGTAACGGTCAGCAGAAGCAAGGCGGGGCTGGGACAAAAGCAGAGAAAGGGGACGATCCACGTGAAATACCAGGGGAAGGCGTTCGATGAAAGGAAAAGCAATCCGGCCAGGATGACGAGCCCGGTGCGGAAAATGTCCATCCTGGCCTTGAGGACGTAAAGAATCAGCAGCAACAGGAGAATCCCTGCTACGAACTGGGCCTGCCGGGTGGAATTGCCGGCCGCTAAAAACAGTCTGTACAGACTGTCATTGCCCTCCCATTTGGCTGTGAAATCGGAGAGGCCTTGAAGCAAACGGCTGCCCGCTGCCAGATACGGCAGATAGCCCAGCAGAACTACTCCACCGAAAATGCCGGCGTAGCCCCACCGGGTGCGTTTGAGAAACACTGGCAACAGGAAAATCGGGAAGAGCTTGGACAAGACTGAGAGGCCTAGAAACCCGATTGACAGGATACCGCGACGGCCTATAATGAGAAAGATGGTCGCTGCCAGCAGTGTCAGGATTGCCAGAGAATCGTTGTGTCCTGACAGAGAAAAGGCAATCAGGACGGCGGGGTTCCATGCGTAGATCAGGACGTGCTGGAGCGGGCGATCGGCTGCGGAAAGAATAACAAGCAGCAGAGCGACAGTCGCAAGGTCGAGGGCGGTAAACAGCCGCTTGTAGCCTGCGACGGTTTCGGCCCAGGAAAAGGCCGCTTCGCTTGCGGGCGGATAGAGAGTCGGGGTGGTTTTTCCAGTTTCGATAGGGTGTTTAGGATTCTGTGCCCAGTTGAGCGCGGGCATGGCGGGGTAGACAGTGTAAGGATTGAGGTGGGCGCGCACGATGCGCCCTTCCCATTGATAGCGGTAAACATCTTCCGAGAGCGTAGGGCTCAACGGCAAGAAAAAAAGGCGAAAGACGACCGTCGCGCCAAGAATTACGAATAGAATTGAAGGACCGCATTTGTACCGTTGGACGATGTAAACGCTGACGAGGTACAAAGCGCCGGCCAGAAGCATCAGCGCGATAAACTCCGGCACGTGGGTCTCTAGCGGCTGGCAGTGGGCAATGAAGTGGAAGATGCCCCCAAGCCCCAGGGCGATGGCGAGTATGCTGATAGAGGCTGCAGAACGCGGTGCCGAGAGTGGTTTTTGCATTTCAGGCAGTGCTGAGTTGGCGCTCCATGTACCGGAATTCAGGGAGCGAACGTTGTCTGCGTCGGTTGCGGTCTGACTCCGAGGTTTCATGATCCAAATAATCCTGGGTACTTTGCTGGTTCCTGCGAACCCAATTACACACTATATCTATCTGCTTTTTCATCATGATCCTTTTCGTGGGATCTACCAGCCCAATGCATTTGATCTCTCGATTGAGATTCCGTATTTTCTGATTCTGACCATTCTTTCGGTTTACGGCGTTCACCGCTATTGTCTCACTTATTACTATCTGAAGAACCGCAGCAAGAAACCCAAGCCTTTGAAGTCGTTTGAAAAACTGCCTCGCGTAACAGTGCAATTGCCCATCTACAACGAACGTTACGTGATTGAGCGGCTTATCGAGGCAGCAGTCAATCTGGATTATCCGCGCGAGTTGCTGGAAATTCAGCTCCTTGACGATTCAACGGACGAAACTCACCTGCTCTGCTCGCAGATGGTTGACCGGTATGCCAGCGCCGGTTATCCCATCAAGTACCTTCATCGGGAGAATCGCCTCGGTTTCAAGGCAGGCGCGCTGGCTGAGGGTCTGAAAAAATCCACCGGCGAGATGGTCGCCGTGTTTGACGCTGACTTCGTTCCTCCGCCACCCATCCTACAACAGATGGTCCATTATTTTACGGATCCGAACGTGGGAATGGTTCAGGGCCGGTGGACCTGGATCAACCGGGATTACTCCGCGCTGACGGAAGTTGAAGCCATCATGCTGGATGGCCACTTCGTCGTTGAGCATGGCGGCAGAAGTTCATCGGGGCGATTCTTCAACTTTAACGGGACAGCAGGAATGTGGCGCCGCGCGGCAATTGAAGACGCGGGTGGTTGGGAACATGACACGTTGACTGAAGACACCGACCTGAGCTATCGCGCGCAAATGAAGGGATGGAAGTTTATTTACGATCCGGATATCGTGTGCCCTTCCGAGCTGCCTGTGGAAATGAACAGTTTCAAAACCCAGCAGGCCCGTTGGGCCAAAGGGTTAATTCAGGTGGGCAAGAAGATACTTCCGATCGTCTGGCGTAGCGATCAGCCTCTATACATCAAGATGGAAGCTACCTTTCACCTGACTGCCAACATTGCCTATCCGCTGATGATCCTGTTTTCCCTGGTTCTTCTGCCGGCCATGATTGTCCGTTTTTATCAAGGCTGGTTCCAGATGATGTATCTTGACCTTCCGCTTTTTATTCTCTCGACGTGCACCGTTTCCGGTTTTTACGTGGTTTCCCAGCGGGCGCTCTATCCCAAGGGATGGATGCGTCACCTGCTCTACCTGCCTTTCCTGATGGCCACTGGCATTGGGCTGGCGGTGACCAACGGCAAAGCTGTGGTCGAAGCGCTGATTGGCATCGAGTCCACTTTTGTCCGCACTCCCAAGTACCGCGTGGAACGGAACGAAGGGGGCTGGGAACGCAAGAAATACGTGCGCCGGCGGATCGGCTGGATTCCTATTGCAGAGCTGCTGCTGGCGGGTTACTTTGTCTTCGCTACGGCCTATTCTTTTTCAGTTCAGAATTACCTCACCACGCCCTTCCTCATGCTGTTTCTTGTGGGTTACGCCTACATGGGGACGATGTCGCTGCTGCAGACACCGTTGCGGCGCATTTGCTCCAGCCTTCCGGCATTTATTCGAGTTCGCCCGCGAGATATTACACCCGCCCCTTCAGAGGGCTGACGGCAGGGAATCTCTGGTACTCATCGCCTGATGCGTCGTGCGAGGAATATCAGAAGTTCAATCAGTCCGTAAATTGCCACGCAAAACCACAGGTCAACGAACAAACCCATGTCAGCATGGTAGGGCTGGTGTTGAGCTGCCGGCGGCAGGTGGGGTGAGAGAAACAGATAGACGAAGTTGCCGACAGCAATAGCAATCAGATATTTAATCCAACGCTTTGCCCTTGGGGTCATAACTTCCATATGATGTGTTGAACTCTGTCGCTGCCTTCTGGAAGGTCCAGCCCTCGGCCATTCCGGATAAGGAGCGCCAGTGTAGCATCACTCGGCGCAGGACGATATGAGCGGGCGGATACTGGCTGTGTAGTAACCCGCGGCTGGTCCCCCCGACGGCCGTATCGTCATAAGGTTCCGTACAGCGATTTCCCGGTTTGCGATCTCCATTGGGCTGAGGGGCCACTTCGCGGGCGCGCACCTTGTACTGCCCTCGGTGTAATATAAACATCGGATTGCAATGCCGAGTCCTCATCTCATGCTGACGTCTGAAGTAAAGTACCTGAAGGGTGTCGGGCCCGCCCGTGCCGAATTGCTGGCTGCGCGCGGCATTCACACCGTTGAGGACCTTCTGTACTACACGCCCTTTCGCTACGAGGACCGGACGCGGCTGATGGCCGTTGCCGACCTGGTTCCCGGGCAGACTGCCACGATTCTGGCCAAAGTGCTGACCTGCGGCCTGACGAGGACTCGCAAGGGTACGTACATTTACGATCTGGCTGCCATCGACGCCAGTGGCGATGCCCACCCTCGAATGCTCCGATGCATCTGGTTTAACGCCCGGTATCTGGAACGTAACAAGACCTTCCGCAGCGGCCAGCAGGTTTTCTTTTATGGTAAAGCCGAGCCTGATTTCTACAGCACCGGCAACCTCCAGATTGTGCAGCCACAGTTTGAGATCATCCCTGAAAGTGAGGCCGGCGAGAGTAAATCTCTGGAAGTGGGGCGAGTGGTGCCCATCTATGAATCGGTGGGCCAGCTTGGGCCGCGGGTCTTGCGACGGCTGATTCGAACGGCCCTGGAATCGGTGGGCGATCAGTTTCCGGAGCTTCTGCCGGAATCGGTAAGGAAGAAGAACCGACTGGTCAACCGCACTTCAGCTTTTCGACTGACCCATTTCCCGGATGGAGACCAACCCTTCGAGGAGTTGGCGCGATTTCGAACGGCGCCCCAGATTCGGCTGATATTTGAGGAACTGTTCAACGTCAGCGCCGGCCTGGCATTGAAGCACCGCAAGGCCAAATCTGCTCCTGGCATCCAGTTCCATGTCACAGACAGCCTTCGGCGGGACATCAAGACTATTCTTCCATTTCACCCCACGTCCGCACAGAAGCGCGTGCTGAAGAAAATCGCCGATGACATGTGCTCGTCCCGGCCGATGAACCGGCTGCTGCAGGGTGACG
>JAJYJL010000611.1 GCA_021789565.1 Acidobacteriota bacterium | reverse complement strand
GTGATATTCGTTGAATTCCTGCACAGGCATCAGCTCCACTGCTGTCACGCCAAGGTCCTTCAGGTAAGGGATTTTTTCGGTCAGCCCGTGGTACGTGCCGGGAAACTCTACTCCGGCACTGGAATGGACGGTAAAGCCCCGCACGTGCAGTTCGTAGATGACCGTTGATTCCCATGGCAGCCGAAGCGGCTGGTCGTCCTGCCAGTCAAAATCGGGATGCGTCACCACGCATTTGGGCGCCGTGGCTGCATTATCTTCGGTTGAGTACGACAGGTCCCGCAGGGGAGAAGACGGATCGTAGCCCAGGGCCTTGCGATAACTCCGGCCGGGTACGGGTGAGATCGCCGTGGCACAGGTGTCTAGCACAAGCTTGTCGGGATTAAAGCGGTGTCCCTCATGGGGAGCATAAGGCCCGGCAAAGCGATAGCCATAGAGTTGCCCGGGTCGGACGCCCTCCAGCCACACGTGCCACACATCGCCGGTCTTGTTCCTGGCGGGGTTCAGCAGGATGGTCCGGGTGGGCATGGAGTCCTCAGGCCGATTGAAGAGGTCCAGGCGCACGCCCGTTGCGTGGCGGCTGAACACAGCAAAATTGACGCCGTTAGCCCGAATTGTAGCTCCTAGCGGGTAGGGAACTCCAGACCGTACCGACTGGACTTCACACAAACCGAGAAGGCGTTCCAACTCGGCAATCTCGTCCGGGTTGGGAACACTCCGGCGCGCAACATGGGATTTCGGCGAATTTTCAGTTTTTGCAGGAAAGCCGGTTTCTGACGGGCGGGATTCTTTCGGCATGGAAAGCGCTTACCTTTGGCCAGCAATGTGTCGAGGCACCCATAGCAAGATCAAACTTAATTGGAAATCCAATAATTCTGTTCCGCAACTGCTCTGCCAGAAGTATAACAGCAGGGTTGGAGCCCAGCAATCACTGAACTCCTGCCCTCGGCTCGCCCTACCCAACTATTGCTTTAATAGCCGCTGACTCGGATCCGCTTGATTTTGCCCACCCGGGTGACGGTGCCCCTCCTGCCGGAGTCGCTCCTCCCCGGCATGAGCAATGGCGATACCCGAGGATCTCCACCGACATTGGTCACATAGCTGGTGGAGGAACGGTCGGAGAACCGTTGACCCTGACGGTTACAATCTGGTGAGGCGCGATTGTGAACGAGAACCCATGTGCACTGGTATCTGTGATCTGTTGGTTGCCTGCTTCCATGGCGTTACACAACCAGGCTGAAGTCACGTCGAGCAAGGGGGTTGTCACCTTAACGTCTCCGGGTTGATCGCTCATGTTCAGAAACCGCATGATGGTTCCATTGCCGTCCTCTGCCTGTTTCCAGGTATCCAGAATCACGTTCTGATTGCTGATGCTGAGGAAGCTGCTTTCCCGACCGCTCAGCGGCCGGGGCAGGTTGATGGCTTTATCCTGCGACACGATGTCATCAATCTCCATTGGGGTTATGGATTCCCAGCCGAGACGGCTTAGCGCCGTGGGGTTGGTGTCCGTTCCGCTTGTGACGACATAACGGAAGGTGAAATCTCCGCCCTGGCCTCCGCGGTAGTTCGTGTCCCAGTAGTTGTTCATAACATAGGAAAATATGGTTCCCTTGCGTTGCCCGAACTTTGTGGGCCAGGTTCCACGGGCAATGTCGCCCAGGGTTACCATCGAGGCATCCAACGGGAGCACCGCAGCCGAAGCCCCCGCCTGTTCAACCGCGACCCAATGCTGGACCGAAAACCATTCCAGCCCAGCGCCTGGCAGCATATCCTTTGACGGGTCAACTTCTCCATTTTGAATTTCATATTGGAAGTCGGGGTTGGCCATGGCGAACGGGAAGGCAAAATAGACACCTTCCTTGGTGAAAACCTCTTTCTTTTGAATACGATTGATGAACTCGATCTTTTTTTGGTTGTTGAACATCAGGACTGTCGTTTCAATGCGTGGAGTATTTGTGGCGGAACTTACCATGCGGGCTTCTGTGCCATAGGGGGTTTTGAAAACCGACACGAGTCGCCCGCCCGCCGACGGATGGGGCGTCAGGTGAGGAAGCGGTGAAACGGTTCGATATTGCACCAGGCGATTGGGCAGGTGATCGGCCCCGGTGACGTAAATGTATTGGTCAAAGCGATAGGGGCTGGATTTGTCAACCAGCTCCTTGTTCAGTTGCTTATCAAGAATACTCCTCACGGCCCCCGTTTGGGGGTCAAGTTCGACCTTGTAGTAGGGACTGTCCAGCGTGGTCACCTTTGTCGATTGCGGCTTGGGTGGAGTTTCCCTGGTTTCTTTCAGCGTGTAGGCTTTGTAACCTACTGCGGGAACGTCCGTCGCCAAAAAGCGGACCCGGTGGTAACTCTTGCCGGCCGAGAGCACCTGATAGGGCACAGGTTTGTTCGTGGTCTTATCGACAAGCTCCCTGCCATTGGGAAGATCAAACTCCACGAGCGTGCTGCGCCGCCAGTTCAATGGGTTGAAAACGATCACCGTGCCACTTGGAGCAGAAATCGAATCAGCAATCGATCCCATGCTCCGGCGCATGACGTTGTCCACAAGCGACTGCGCGCGGGTGGCGCGGGAGTCTTTTACCTTGAGTTGCTCGACCGATTCTTTACTGTGGGGGTCCGAAACGCTCTGGTAAGACGTCCACGTATGCTCGTCCATCAACACCATGTTTCGCCACATGCGGTGCAGCTTGTCTCGGTCCGGAACAATGAGCGAATTGACAAGAGCGCTGATGGTCGAGAATTTTTCCGCCGAAAGCGCCCGGCTTTCGTTCTCCCTCTCAATGGCTGCGTATTTAGCGTCGGAGGCTATTCCGTCTTCCCAGTAGGGTCCTCCGTCACCGCTGATGGTTGGGATGTCGTTCCCAAATTGCCCGGCAATATAATCCATGGCTCTTGCGAAACCCGAGTACTCCAGCTTCGGGTAGGCGTAAATTTTGTTCCATTCACCCACCACCTCTGCCTGCTGAGGGAAGAGGTCCTGATTTTCCGGTTGTGTTCCGTAGAGTATGACGGCATCCGATTTGTAGCCGGGGTGCTCGTACATTTGCAGGAAGACAGGTAGTGAATCGTGCCCGGCCGCTACCTGAGGCGGCATGCCGAAAAGCGTCAGCATCTGATGATAGTGCCGTGAATACCACATTAGAATCTTCTCCCCGTCAGGCCCTTCCCACCAGAAGGGAGTTCTCTCGTTCAAGTGTCCCAGCACGAGAATGGGTCCGCGATAGTTGTCACTCGCCGCCACAAAATATTTCAGCCCGGCCGCTGCAAGGATGGATGCGTAGGACCACGTATAAGACGGCACGTCAGTGATGGACGCGTAATCGAACGGTGTTTTATGCTCCTGGCTGAAGCGGTAGCTCGGGTACAGGGAGCGGATCAGCGTTTCGGCGGTGGGGAAGCCGGTCAGCACGCTTGCATACTGTGCCGGGATAAAGATCTTGCGCTCGGCGATCATCTTCTCAAGCCTTGCCTTATCGGCAGCCGTACGCCCGTCCAGGAACTGCTGGATTTCCCAGTAGCCGTCCACGCTGTAACGAAAGTCGGGGTGCTTCCGGATCAGGTCCATCGCCTCGTCCAGAACGCGTGCATGGACTTCAGCCACCTTTGCCTGGTAATCGGTGTAGCCAAGGTCCAAGTGCTCATTGGGAACAACGAAAAAGGTCCATTTCTTCCCGGGCGTCAATTGTTGTGAAAAGCTTCTTCGATGGCCATTGATTGCAACGACGGCTTTCCCCTCGGCGGCAGCGCTAAACTCCGGTACCACAAACTGTGCTTTCTGTTCGCCAAAGGCCCTGTCCGTGGGCAGTGCCTGTGTAAATCGCTTCCCTCCGATTTCGAGTTCAACGGTCCCTTTTTGCGGCTGCTGGTTGTAGCGGACGTACACGTTCACGATCTCCCGCAGTTGTCCGCCCATGTTTTGGTAATAGACGGTGGGGACGATTGAAGCTGAAACCTGCCGGGCGTCAAAACGGCCTGCCGGCTGCTGTTCCAGTTCAAGGGCGTCGTAGACGACGCCGGAATCGCCAGCCGGAGTTCCATCCGCGGTTGGCTGGTCTCCGGGTGACGGTTCATCAATTGCAGTGAGGATGATCTTGTTGGTCCCCTGCACGAGAAGGCTGGAGGGGAATTCAAAGCCGATTGTATCCGCGGAATATTCCGGGAAAAACGCTCCGCTGATGTCGCCCATGTTGTAGTTGAGTTTTGGATGTTGATAGAAACGGCCTGTGTGCCCATTGATGCTGACGTCCAGGGAGGAAATTCGCGGGTGCTCTACCAGCAGGGCGATTTTCATCTGATAAATGCCGCGGGGCTTTTCGGTAAGATTGAATTCGATGCTCACAGGATGAGGCTTGTGGCCGAATGAGCCGTTGCCGCTGCCGGGCTGGAAGGCGAACCAGCCTTTGGCCGGCGTACTCTTTCCAATGATGTAAGTTGCCGCAGGGGCAGTGGGTGCGCCGGCTTGGAACTCCGCTGATGACTGATCGAAGGTTCCGATCTTCCACACCGGCTGCCACGCGGCCTGAGGTGTAGACGCGCGGGCGGGTCCGCGTGACGTGCCAACGGTTACGAGTACAACAGCCACCAGCGCCAGAGTTCGCCACAAATTTAGGGATTTGTGTTTCATCGCAAGTCTCCTGTAATGTCCTCGGTCCAAGCCTGCTGAAACCGTCCGGGAAATAGTGAAGAAACTTACGCTTTGGTTGATCCTGTTCCGGATTCCTGAAAAGCCATTCCGCCCACAGGAACAAGCAGCCCGCCTTCCACCATTACTGCCGAGCCCGTCATAAACGATGCCTGATCGCTGGCCAGAAACACGATCACGTGGGCCACTTCCTCCGGCTGCCCCATTCTGCCTCTTACGTGAAGACTGTCGCAGGCTTCCAGAACTTTTTCAGGATTGCTGTCCAGATTGGCGGCCCATCGCAGCATGGGCGTATCGATGGCCCCCGGAAGGACGCAGTTGGCCCGGATGTTCTGTTTCCCATAGTCGAGTGCGAGGCAACGCGTCAGCCCCAGCAAACCGTGCTTGCTCACCACGTAGTGGACCGAGTTCCTCTGGGCCGCCACCGATTGCACCGAGCCTGTGATGACGATGGACCCGCCTCCGCGTTTGATCATCTGCGGGACAGCGTATTTCGACATGAGAAAGGCGCCCTTCAGGTTGATATTTAGCACTTCGTCCCATTCCTCTTCTGAAGTCGTGGTGACCGTGCCGTATCGTTGAATGCCAGCGTTGTTCACCAGAATATCGATGCCGCCGAAAGCCGCGGCGACTTCCGGAATCAACTTCTCAACCTCAGCGGCGGAAGAGACGTCCACCTGGAAGAACTCAGCCCTGCCGCCCTTCTTCTTCAAATCCGCTGCGGTTTCCTCGCCGGTTTTGGCGTCGCGGTCAACCACCGCCACAGCAGCGTTCTTTTCAATGAATTCCTGCGAGCAGGCTCTCCCGATTCCTGACCCGCCGCCCGTCACAATTGCAACTTTCCCTTCGAAGTCCATGGTCCTATTTCTCCTTTGGGGCCTTTCCGGCGCCACGCTCAGAGTAAATTCACGACCAGCCGCGAACTCTCACAACTTCTGTTTCTCGTATTCAAAGGCGTTGGGTGTCTGGTATTCGTACTCATCGCCGGTCTCTTTTCGCAGCTCGTCGATGCGCTTGCGGAGATCCGCTGCCAGCTTGGTGTAGCGCGGATCGCCGTAGAGATTATGAAGCTCACCGGGATCTTCCTGCAGGTCGTAAAGCTCGAATTCCTGCGGCGGAAGAAAATAGTGAATCAGTTTGTAGCGTTCAGTGCGG
>JAJYJL010000610.1 GCA_021789565.1 Acidobacteriota bacterium | reverse complement strand
CTCGATCCGTCGTTTTGGACGGGATCCGCTGACGGCCACCGAGCTCGTTGAAAACGACGCCCTGACGGCAAAGATGGTTGAATTGCTCCGGGGCTGTGTTTACTCGCGCTTAAACGTTCTGGTATCGGGCGGTACCGGCGCCGGAAAAACCACCCTGCTCAACGTGCTGTCTTCCTTCATTTCCAACCGTGAGCGGATCGTCAGCATCGAAGACGCTGCGGAATTGCAGCTCCACCAGGACCACGTGGTGCGGCTGGAAACACGCCCGCCCAACGTGGAAGGCCGGGGCGCGGTCCGCCAGAGAGAACTGGTCATCAACTGCCTCCGTATGCGTCCCGACCGCATCATCGTTGGCGAGGTTCGTGGCGAAGAGGCGCTCGATATGTTGCAGGCCATGAACACGGGCCACGACGGTTCGCTGACCACCATTCACGCCAACTCCCCACGGGACGCCCTTTCCCGCCTGGAAACAATGGTGGCGATGGCAAACCTCAACATCCCCGACACGGCCATTCGCCGACAGATAGCTTCTGCGGTCGACGTGGTGGTCCAGGTTTCCCGTCTGAGCGATGGAAAACGGCGTGTGACCAACCTGGCGGAAGTGACCGGAATGGAAGGCGAAGTAGTCACCATGCAGGATATTTTCATTTACAAGAAAATGGGCATCGGCGAAAACGGCGAGGTTCTGGGCCAGTTTGTTCCCACAGGTATCCGGCCGAAATTCGCTGAGCGCCTGGTGACCTCAGGCATTCACCTGCCCTCAGAGATGTTCGAGCAGTCGCCCGTGGCAGGCGTCCGGTAAGGAGATCAACATGGCTCTGGCTTTAGCCGGATTAACATTCCTGGTTATTCTCCTGGTGGTGGGCGGCGTGTTCTTTGCCACCACCGGCGGCACGGCTCCGGACAAGATCGTCGCCAAACGCCTGGACGCCATCGAGCGCAGCGCCAAGCGGGGCAGCGAATCTCTCGAATTGAAGGTGGTTCGCGACGAGCTTCTCAGTGATGTACCCGCCATCCACCGGATTCTGCTGAAATGGAAGTGGTCCGACAAGCTCAGGAACTATATTGGCCAGGCCGGAATGAAGGTCAAGCCGGGCAGGCTGATCCTTTTGAGCGCCATCCTGGCTATCGCCGGATTTCTGGTCGGCAGCAGGATGACGGACAGCGCCCTGTTAGCCCTCTTATTCATCCCTGTCGGAGCGCTCATTCCCATTGGAGTCATCGCCTTCAAGCGCCGGAGCCGCCTGAAATCGTTCGAAAAGATTTTCCCGGAGGCCATCGACCTTCTGGGACGCGCCGTGCGCGCCGGCCATTCCTTTTCAACAGGCCTCGAAATGATTACCACGGAATTGCCCGAACCCGTGTCCGGCGAGTTCCGTACCACTTTTGAAGAACAGAACTTCGGCCTTCCCTTGCGAGACGCGCTCCTGAACTTCGCAGAGCGCATCCCCCTGATCGACGTTCGGTTCTTTGTGACGGCGGTGCTGATTCAAAAGGATACAGGCGGCAACCTGGCGGAAATTCTGGACAACCTTTCGCACGTGGTTCGAGAAAGGTTCCGAATTCTTGGCGAAGTCAAAATCAAGACCGCCCAGGGGCGTTTAACGGCAGCCATCCTGATTTCACTGCCGCCCATCATGGGATTCATCTTGCGGTTTCTCAACCCGAGCTATATGAAGCCCCTGTTTACTGATCCTTTCGGCCCTTACATTATCGGCCTGGCAGTATTTCTGCAGATTGTCGGGTCCCTGATGTTGTGGAAGATCGTTAACATCGACGTTTAAATCGGCTGAGGGTAAAGAAAAATGGTTTGGCTAGCGGTAGGACTAACGTTTGTGGCGATTGTGGTAGTGGCGGGCGCACTGGTCTATGCGTTCTCGCCCGGTGATTTCCCAATCGCAGACCGGTTGTCCAGACTGTGGCAACCCTTGGCGGCAAAAAGGAAAGTCACCTTCCGCGAAAAGCAGACTCAAAAGGCTGCTCGTGTACTGAGCGACGTGGGGAAGCTGCTTCCCTCCTCCAAAGACATGTCGGCCACGAAACTGATGCTCGTGCGGGCCGGCTACCGGCGGCCGGAAGCCCTCATGGCGCTGAGGGGCGCCAAGATCCTGCTCCCCATTGTCTTCCTGATCGGTGCCTACTTTTCGGGCCTGACGCAATCTGGCAACGCGATGTTGATTTACATTCTCGCTTTGCTGGCAGGATTTCTTCTTCCCGACATGTGGCTCTCGCGCCGTGTCAAAAAGCGACAGACCATTCTGCGCAAGGCGCTCCCCGACGCCCTGGACCTGCTGGTGGTCTGCATCGAGGCTGGATTGGGGCTTGACCAGGCGTTTATGCGTGTTTCGCAGGAGTTGCGGATTACCCATCCTGAACTCTGCAGCGAGCTTGATCTAGTCAACGCTCAAATCCGCATCGGGCGGACCCGGATTGAAGCTATGCGCGAACTGTCCTCCCGCACTGGAGTGGACGACATCAAAGCTCTGGTTGCCATGCTGATCCAGACGGACCGTTTCGGGACCAGCGTCTCGCAATCTCTGCGCGTCCATGCCGACGACATGCGCATGAAGCGCCGGCAAAGGGCCGAGGAAGCTGCGGCCAAGACCCCGGTCAAAATGGTGCCGCCGCTGGTGTTTTTCATTTTCCCGGCTCTGTTTGTGGTTATTCTGGGGCCCGCAATCATCACGATATTCCGGCAGTTTGTCGGAATGCATCACTGAGGAGATCTTGACCATCAAAGGGGACGAACTCAAGCAAAAGAAGTTGGTTCACCTCAAACTCAATCAGTCTGGAGGACAATAAAATGGATGCTACAACCATTCGAATCATTGCCGGTATCGGAGCAGTTATCGTGCTGTACATCATCATCTGGCGTCGCAAACGGCAGGCATCTCGAGACTAGATGCGACATCGATAGCTTGCGTGGGGAGCAATAGGCGTGGGTAATAATAACCGGAAACGGGTGTACGTTTACAACAAGACTCGCGAAACATTCGTTGCTACGAATGCTTCAGTAGCCGACAGCTACATGGGTCGACTTGTGGGTCTGTTGGGAAGGACCAGCCGCTGGGCACGGCCCGGGCAGGGACTGTGGATCGTCCCTTCCTATGGCGTGCACACCATCGGCATGTTGTTCTCAATTGACATCGTTTTCCTCGACCGAAGCAACCATGTCGTTCACATCGAGGAACACGTCCGCCCGTTTAGGATCTCAAAGGTCATTCTGAAGGCCGACAGCGTGCTCGAGTTGCCGCCTCACACCATTTTCAGAACTCGAACCCATGTTGGCGACCTTCTTGAAATCGGGCCTTTGCCCACGCCTGCTGAATCACGCTCCGTGTCCGCATCCCAGCCTTCGGAACGCATACCGAAGAACGGCACCACAGTCAGGGCCTAGCCGGCCCTTTCAAACAGTGCCGGGCATTTCCGCACGGCTGGCCATCGGCACACGGAGACAACCGTTCGGTTGACCGGGCGGGCCTGCATCCGCCCTCGCAGGGGCACCCGTCATTGCGAGGGGGGCAGGCTGGCGGGCCGGGTCATCCGAGCCAGGGCGACGGGCCCTTTGATTAAGCATGGCAGAAATCGTCAAAATCTCGCAGTCCGAAAGTTCGAACAGGTCTTCACGCAATCGTTACGGACCAGCGATTACCATCGTCCTGCTTCTCGCAGCGCTGGCAGCCCTGGCGCCCTCTCTGGTCAAGTACCGCGATGCGCCCGCAGCCGTGGTGGCAAAGCTGCAGGCCATGTCCGCTCCACCGCCTCCGGCTCCCACGACGAACATGGGACACAGAGTCTGGGTGAACCCCAGGTCCGGACTTTATTATTGCCGCGACAGCAAATTCTACGGAAAGTTGCACCCCGGCATCTCCTTGCGTCAGGAGTCGGCCCTGCTGAAAGGCTTCCGCCCAGCCGAAGGGCAGAAGTGTCCTTAGTTTTTCAGTTGTTTTCTCCCTGCGGAATGGAAGGCTTGACGCGGAAAGGTCGAAACGGCGTGATGGCGCTCATCGGTTTCAAAACATTTTCACAGTGCCCTTAGAGGGGATCCATCCATGATCATCGCTGAACTTGACGCTCCGAAAACCCTGCGAGACCTTGGCATACGCCGCAGCATGCTCGAGGACCTGGCACTCAAAATCCTCTATTACGAGGGAGAACTCACCCTCCTCGAACTGGCCAAGAAGATGTGCCTGAGCTTTGCCATTGTGGAGATGCTCTTTGAGAGGCTTCGCAAAGAACAGCTCTGCGAAGTGAAGGGCATGACGGGGGCCGTTCACCGGATTGCCATCACTTCCGGAGGACGAGGCCGGGCTCTTGAACTCTTAAACCTGAACCACTATTATGGTCCCGCGCCCGTCTCGCTGGATGATTATGTTGCCCGCATCCACGCCCAAAGCATCCGGGAAGCCGAAGTCCGTCCTCCCCAGGTTGAGAAGGCCTTCAGCCATCTGGTTCTGCCGGTGGAAACCCTCAACCAGATGGGGACAGCCGTGGTTTCAGGCCGTTGCATCATTCTTTATGGACCCGCCGGAACCGGCAAGACGGCCATGGCCGAAAGCATTCCTAAAATTTACGGCGACCGCATCTGGATTCCCTACGCCGTTGAAGTTGACGGCCAGATCATCACGGTTTACGACACCCACCTGCACGGGCGAATCGAAGATGAGGAACAGCCCATGGGCGAGCATGACCAGCGATGGGTCCTCTGCAAGCGGCCCCGGGTTGTTGTGGGCGGGGAGTTGACCCTCGAGATGCTGGACCTCCAGATGAATCCTCTCACCAAGTTTTACACCGCTCCGCTGCAAATGAAAGCCAACAACGGAGTGCTGGTGGTGGACGACTTCGGCAGACAGAGAATGCGCCCGGAGGACATGCTCAACCGCTGGATCGTTCCGCTCGACCGCAGAATCGACTTCCTCAATCTGGCGGGAGGAAAGCAGATTGAGATTCCTTTTGACCTGTTCGTTGCCTTTGCAACCAACCTCGATCCCCGGTCGCTGGCCGACGAAGCCTTCCTTCGCCGTATCCAGACCAAAATCAAGGTGGATTTTGTGCCCCCTGGGCAGTTTCACGAAATCTTCAAGCGTGTGTGCAAAGAGTACAATCTGGTTTATGACGCGACGGTGGTGGATGGCGTTTTAAGCCTGCTGGCCGCTCTCCAGCAGCCGCTCCGAGCCTGCTACCCTCGCGACATCGCGCAGCATATCTCCTGGGCCGCCAAATACCAGGGAACACAGCCAAGGCTGGATGGCGCGTCCGTCAGGCAGGCCTGCCGGAATTATTTCCTGGAATCTTAACGGAGGGGAATCAATCTCCTGCTCCCATTTCCCCAAAGACTTCGCCTGCCGAAGCGACCGCCCGGTCAATCTCTTCTTCCGAGTGCGCTGTGGAAACGAAGAGGGATTCAAACTGCGAGGGCGGAAAGTAGACTCCCCGCTTCAACATTTTTCCGAAGAAGCGCCCGAACCTTGCAGAATCAGATGCTTTGGCGGATGGATAGTCCGTCACCGGCGCGGAACTGAAGAACGCCGTCAGCATAGAACCCACGCGGTTCACGCGGAGCGGAATTCCAGCCTGCTTCGCCTGTCCCAGAAGACCCTCCTCCAGCCTTTTGCCCAGTGACTCCAGCCGTTCATAGGTTCCCGGCCGCCGCAGCACTTCTAGGGTTTTCGCTCCCGCGGCCACCGCCAGTGGATTTCCTGAAAGGGTCCCGGCCTGATAAACCGGTCCGCTGGGAGCGACCAGTTCCATCAGCGAGGCTTTCCCCGCGTAGGCGCCCACTGGCAGGCCGCCGCCAATAACCTTGCC
>JAJYJL010000609.1 GCA_021789565.1 Acidobacteriota bacterium | reverse complement strand
ACCGTCACCCAGAATGCTATTCTCGCGCTTTCCATCAGCTCGGACCCGGCGCTGGTTCCTAAACTGCGCGAGGTTGAGAAGCAGGTCACCGACCCTGTCATCCAGGATGACATCGAGACGGCCGCAACGGTTGTTGGCCTTCGCGCCAAATATATGGCGACGCCCGATGGGAAGCGCGCTGGAAGTTCTCTGGAGCAGGCAATTCGCAGCTACTTTATGCCCGCGCTGCAGATTGGACCGCCGGGTGAAAGCGACGCAGGCCAGCGGAATGCCGGGGCGGAAATCAAAATCAGGGACCTGACCTGGTCACCGGACAAGACGCGCGCGCTGGCCGCCGTCGATTTTGAAAACCCGGAAGCCGTCGCCTCGTATCACATCGTCCTCCAGAAAGATCAGGCCGGATGGAAAGTTGCCAGCGTCTGGCTGGGCGAAGAACGCGAAAAGCCACAAGCCTCTCAGAAATGATCTGCCGGTGTAGCGGCGGCTTTATGCCGCCGCGTGTCAGTTGGTGCTGCACTATTGCGAGGTAAAGTCGCCGCCACGCGCACCAGTTGTGCCATCTGCTAGTTGCCAGAACTTCCGCCATCCCTGATAATTCTTGTGCAATGAAACATCTGATTGCAGGAACCGCCGGCCACATTGACCACGGCAAGTCCGCGCTGGTGATGGCGCTGACGGGCACCAACCCGGACCGGCTGGAAGAAGAGAAACGGCGCGGGATCACGATTGACTTAGGCTTTGCCCATCTCGACCTCGACCATGACGTTCGCGTGGGATTCGTGGACGTTCCTGGCCACGAGCGCTTTGTGAAAAACATGCTGGCTGGCGTGGGCGGCATTGACCTGGTGTTGCTGGTGGTGGCCGCTGACGAATCCATCAAGCCGCAGACCCGCGAACATTTCGACATCTGCCGCCTGCTCAATATTCGCAGCGGGCTGGTGGTGATTACCAAGTGCGACCTGGCGGATCGCGACATGCTGGACCTGGTAAAGCTTGAAGTCCATGAACTGGTGAAAGGCTCATTCCTTGAAAGCGCACCCGTCATCACGGCCAGCGCGAAAACGGGCGAGGGCCTGGAAGACATCCGGAACGAGTTGCGCTGCCTTGCCGGGGAAATCCTGGCACGGCCGGTTGCTCTGCCATTTCGCCTGCCGATTGACCGCGCGTTTGTAATGAAGGGCTTTGGGACCGTGGTGACGGGAACGCTGATCGCAGGGACCATTCACAAGGACGAGGAAGCCGAAATCTTTCCCCTGGGCCACCGCGTTCGGGTGAGGGGGATCCAGGTGCACAACGCCCCGGCAGAAAGCGCAGAGGCCGGCCAGCGGACAGCCCTGAACCTTGCCGGAATTGAAACCGCGGAAATCGAGCGTGGCATGGTGCTGGCCGCTCCCGGGCTGTTCCAGGCGACTTCTCGCCTCGACTGTTCGTTGAGCCTGCTGCTTTCCGCCCGCCCGCTGAAGAATCGCGCCAGGGTTCATTTCCATTCCGGGACGGCAGAAACGGTAGCGGAAGTGGTCCTGCTCGATTCCAAAGAACTGGCGCCCGGCATGCAGGGGTACGTGCAACTGCTGCTTGCAAATGCGGGGCTGTTTTTGCCCGGTGACAGGTTTATCGTGCGGCAGTTTTCTCCGGTGGTCACCATCGGCGGAGGCTTGGTGCTGGACAATTTGCCGGAGCGGCACCGGCTTTCCGATCCGGCCGTGGGGGAGTTTCTTTCCGCCATGGAAAAAGGAAATGACGAAGAGCGGCTGGACCTGCTGGTTCGAAAGGCTGGAGAGGCCGCCATGCCCATGCTGACGGCGAGGACGGGCAGGGCGGAGTCTTCCATTGAACAAGTGGGCCGGGCGCTGCAGGCGAAGAAACGTCTTGTTGTGCTGGGCCAGCCTGCCAGCGTATTCATCCATGCCGAACACTTTCTGCGCCTGGCCGGTGGAGTGGTCCGGCAGCTTGAAAGTTTTCACAGCAGCAATCCCCTGATGAGTGGCATTTCCAAAGAGGACTTGCGGGGCCGCCTCCGCGACCGTCACAAGCAACCGCCATCGCCTGCGGTCTTCAACGCCGTGCTGCGGCAATTGGAAAAAGCCGGGAAGATCGCGTTGAGCGGAGAGTCCGTCCGGCTGGCGGGCCGGGTGATCGAACTCGATCCGCAGGAAGCGGCGGCGCGTGACCAGATTGTCCAGGCCTTTGAATCCGCCGGGCTCGCCGCGCCTGCTGCAAGCGACGTGCTGGCAAGCCTGAAAATCGACCGCGCGAGGGCGGAAAAACTTCTCCAAATGCTGCTGAAAGAAAAGATCCTGGTGAAGGTGGCGGAAGATTTGATTTTCCATGCTGTGGCGCTGGCGAAGCTTCGCGAACTGATAGCGCGCCAGAAGGCAAAGAGCGACCGGATTAACGTCGGTGTCTTCAAGGAACTGACCGGGCTCACCCGCAAGTACGCCATCCCGCTGCTTGAATACCTCGACCGCGAGCGCGTCACCCGCCGCCAGGGCGACGAACGGATTATTCTTTGACGGACTTCAATATCTCATACACCAGCGGGACAGGCAGGCCGACGACGTTGAAGTAACAGCCTTCGATGCGGGGAACGAAGCGTGAAGCGAGGCCCTGGATGGCATAGCCGCCGGCCTTGTCAAAAGGTTCACCGCTCGCCACGTAACTGTCGATTTCATCAGCGGCCAGATTTTTGAAGGTGACGGAAGTTGACTCGTGCCTCCAGGCCAGGACCGTTTCCGGCGCGCGGACGAGGCACACTCCCGTGATCACGCGATGAGTGCGGCCGGAGAGCGTGCGGAGCATTCGCGCGGCGTCTGCGGCGTCAGCAGGCTTTTCCAGGATTTCGCCGTTGAGGGTCACGATCGTATCAGCGCCCAGCACCAGGCTTCCGGGGTTTGACTGCCGCGCAACGTCCAGCGCCTTGTCCCGGGCCAGCCTGCGCGCAAAGTCTTCCGGAGACTCGCCCGGGAGGCGGGTTTCCTCGATTCCGCTGGGCCGGACGTCGAATTCGAAGCCCGCATTTTGCAGCAGCTCGCGCCGCCGCGGAGAGTTGGAAGCCAGAATCAATCGCATCACGCGCATTATTATAAAAGTCGTTTCAGGGCGCTCACAAGTTGTTTGACTTGACGGGGGGTTGTGTTACACTCGTTCTCCAATCGAGACAGACGATAGGCAGGCCAGGGATTTCGATGGAAGAAATCAGCAAGATTCTCCCTCTCATTTTCAGGGGGCAGGTGCGCCGGAGCAATCCTCGCGTGGTGGAAATCCTTGCGCCGCTGTGGCCGCTGGTTGCCGGCAAGCCGATGGCGCGCCACTCCCGGCCGGCGGATTTTGAGGAAGGCACGCTGACACTGGAGTGCGACTGCATGGCCTGGTGTGCCGAGATGCGCAAAATGTCGGACGACATTCTGGTGCGGATCAATCAATATCTGGGCGCGCCGGCGGTGCGGAAATTGAAGGTCCGTTACGGGTCGAAGCCAGCACCGTCCAACCCGCTGCCAGACAAATCGCAGTTCAACTGATATCATGTCTAATTGGCCCACGCGGGCGGACCACTCGGGTCCCGGCAGGGAGGCGGAAGAGGATTCCGGCCTGCCTGTAAGCGCGCCGTAACGGCCTCTTCCATTAAACTCAGGCGGCAGGACGCAAATGGCTTTAACCGAAAAAGACGTTTTCTATGTGGCTGACCTCGCTCATCTGGAACTGACGGAGGATGAGGTGAAGAAGTTCGGCCCACAACTGGATGCGGTGCTGGAATACGTCCAGAAACTGAACGAGCTGGACACTACAGGAGTAGAGCCGATGGCGCAGGTGACCTATCCCGCCGCGGAAAATCCTGCCCTCCGCGATGACATTTCCCGGCCGTGCTTTACGCAGGAAGAGGCGCTGCAGAATGCTCCTGAGCCGGGAGGCGGCAGTTTCAAGGTACCGCAGGTCATCGACCGGGAGTAATCCCAACCGGCGACTATTCAATTTCACCGTTGCAAAGCACTCATGGACAATCTGACCAACCTGACCATTGAAGAAATTCACGGCGCACTGGAGCGGCGAGAAGCGTCCGCTGAAGAGATCGCACGGGCACATATTGATCGCATCCGGAAGGACGACTCAAGCGTTCGCGCCTTCCTTTCCACCTGCGAGGAAAAGACCCTGGAGCAGGCGCGGGCGGTTGATCGCCAGATCGCGACAGGCGAGCCGCTGCGGCCGCTCTCCGGAGTTCCCGTGGCCGTTAAGGACGTTATCCTGACGCGCGGGCTTAAGACCACCTGCGCTTCCAGGATGCTGGAGAACTTTGTCGCTCCCTACGATGCGACGGCGGTTAAGAAGCTGGAAGCGGCGGGGGCCGTGATCCTGGGCAAGACCAATTGCGACGAATTTGCCATGGGCTCCTCGACGGAGAACTCCGGTTTTTTCCCGACGCATAACCCGCATGACCTGACGCGCGTTCCGGGCGGCTCGAGCGGCGGCTCTGCGGCGGCCGTGGCGGCCAACCTGGCGACGGTTTCGCTGGGGTCGGACACGGGAGGCTCCATC
Organism: Acidobacteriota bacterium; assembly: GCA_021789565.1. The sequence goes on along the minus strand of JAJYJL010000609.1, from coordinate 1,282 downwards.
CGGCAGCCGGCGGCCTTCTGCGGCACTGTGGGCATGATGGGGACGTACGGGCGCGTTTCGCGCTACGGGCTGGTGGCCTTTGCATCCTCGCTCGACCACATCGGCCCCTTCGGCCGCTCCGTGCGCGACGTGGCGCGGACGCTGAAAGTGATCGCGGGCCGCGATGCGCTGGATTCGACTTCAGCCGGCGTGGCCGTGGATGATTACGAGAAGTCCCTTCACGGCAACGTGCGCGGCGTGAAAGTCGGAGTACCCAACGAGTACTTTGAAGGCTTGAACCCCGAAATCCGCGCCAACATCGAAAAGGGAATCGGCCTGCTGGAAAAACTGGGCTGCAAGATTGTGCCGATTCGCCTGCCGCACACCGAGTATGCCATCGCCTGCTATTACATCATCTGCACGGCGGAGGCAAGCTCAAATCTGGCGCGTTATGACGGTGTGCGTTACGGTTTCCGGTCGCAGGAATACTCCGGGCTGCGCGACATGTATCGCAAGACGCGCGATAAAGGTTTTGGCCCAGAGGTGAAGCGCCGCATCATGCTTGGGACCTACGTGCTGAGTTCCGGTTACTACGATGCGTACTACCTGAAAGCCCAGAGGGTGCGCACCCTGATCACGCGGGATTTTGTTGAAGCTTTCGATGACGTTGATGTGATTGTAGCCCCCACTTCTCCCATTCCTCCCTTCAAGCTGGGCGAGCGAGTGGACGACCCGTTGCAGATGTATCTTGCTGATATCTATACGGTTACGGCTAGCCTGGCAGGTATCCCTGGGATCTCCGTCCCCTGCGGTAAGCTACCGGGCGAGCCTCCGTTGCCGGTCGGCATGCAGATTTTTGCGAAGCACTTTGACGAAGCGCGGCTGCTCCAGGTGGCCGACGCTTTTGAAAAGGCGGGCGGGTTCAGCGTTTCCTGAGTTCCGGAATCTTGCCTGCTCCAGGAAAATACAAGAGTTGGAGCACGGGATTCCTGTCAGCTTTTAAATAGGGAATCGAAGCGCTTCCGGGCGTTGTCCCCTTTGGTTGATCCGGAACCACGCGCCAGCAGGATGGGGTTAGGCTGGAAATAATCGCAGTAGTTTGCAGCTTCTTTGTCTCGGACCCATTCGGCCTGGGTTTCGGCACATTGATTGTGTTTTCCGGTGTCGTAGAAGCGGCAATTGCGGCAGCAGTGCAGGTCAGCGTCGCAATTGGGGCAGGTGTCGCGGCTCATGACGCGTTCGGGCGCGTCAATCTGTTCGCCGCATTTGAAGCATGAGAACCGCAAAGTTCAACCTGTTGAGG
>JAJYJL010000608.1 GCA_021789565.1 Acidobacteriota bacterium | reverse complement strand
GCATTTCCGCATGCCCTGGCCGCCGGCACGCGAGATCCCGCCAGCCCGCGCCGTGAGCGGACGGAGGGGCTCACAGCAGGCCATTGTCGCGAAGTTTTCTCAAAAGCCCGACGGCGACCTGGGGCTGAGCCTCGCCGCATGTCGGGCAACCACGGCCCCCGCTGGGCACGTTGAGCCAATACCCTTGCACAAGGCGCCGCGTGGCCAGAACCTCCTCATAGACCTCCCGCGCCGTTACACGCAGACCGTGAGGATTGGTGCTCAATCCGGCCAAAATGATTGCGCGAGGATTGGCCGCGCGAACCTGCCTCGCTTCCTGGGTGACATACCACACAAAGAACTTCTTATGGGGTTCTGCACCCTGGGATTGAATTTCATAAACATCGGCTGCCGGAGCGGTCTGCTTAGCCAATTTGAGACGGACCAATTCCCGCACCGCGTCACCGAAAGTTCGCCTGTGGTTTTGGGGGAGGATGGAATGAACCAAATCCGTCGCCGGCGTCACGATGAGCTGCAATCCCCGCGAGTGCGCCAGGCTCGCCGCCAGGGCCGCGTAGCGCGGCACGGCCAGGCGCTCGGCCATCGGCGTATAGGGCCACGATTCAGGATCGTACAGAACGCCCCAGATGCCGCTGGGCCGGCCGAGACTCTTTTCCATGACCGAGTAACTGCGGAAACCCCGGACTCGCCGGCATCGCCAGGTGTTAAGGAACCGGGAAGGATTCGGACCCACGATCAGCCATGTCCGGTCGTTGTCGAAGGCCTGGCGGAGGAGTCCGGGCGGGTGGGGCGTTGCCTCGATCCGCGCAAGACCGCCAGAGGCAATGATCCAATGGAATCGGGTCGCGCGGGATGGCGTTGTCTTCCGCGTCCCGGGTACGGCCAGCAGGCTGGTAAAGAGAATGCCGGAGAAGACGAACGCATACCTGCTCACCCAACCGTGCCAAACCCGATCCATTTTCATAGCCTGCTCTTCAGCGCGGACCAGCAGAAGACGCCAACCAAAGACAGCCGGAGATGACTCCCTTCATCCGGGCCACCAGCAAGATGCGTTATGTCTGCTGCCCGGGCATTCCCACAAAAATCTTTCCGCCACCTGCATTTTCCCTCGTGCAGTGCCCCGGCCGGTGATCTCTCCAAATCCACCGAGCGTTTATTGTTGCCCATCCTCGCAGCTTACCAACACGCTCGGGGCCCCGAATTGCACAGGGTAAAAGGCATAGAAAGATGCAACCCGGAATTGGAATGTCCCGCTTTCCCCGAACCTCCGCCATGGAAAGCTCTTCAGGAAAGTTCAGAGCTCTGCGTCCCTGGCCTCTTTTGGTGGACGCTCACGGCCACTCGGCCAGTTTCGAGAGGCGTCAAAAGAAAATCTTGAGTGATACCACAACGGCCCTGGGAGCGGAGACCGTCCCCGTATTTAGCGTGCCAAAGCCCGTGCACACGGGCACCCCGGCGCACGTCGGGAGTTGTTGGATGTTTGTATTCACGCCGGTTCCCGCGCCGGGATGGTTGAGGACATTCATCGCCTCGATGCGCGCCTGCACCGACAGATTCTCATTAACGTAGAAACGTTTTTCCAAGGCGCCTTCCGCCAGGAATTTGCCCGGAAGCCGAAGCGCGCTCATATAGCTGGGAGCGGTTAGCCGCTCCCAATCGGCCAAGCTCTGCCAGCAGGCCAACTGCGGTGTGCCGTTCACGGTGGCGACCGTGTTATTGATCCAATGCTCACGCGTCTGCCCGCCTGTCGGGAAGTAGCTGCTGCAGCCGGAACCGCCAAAATCATATTTCGGAATAGGTACCGGCTCGCCGGAGCCCCAATACGCGACCCAATCGGCCTGCCAGTGGCTGAGCAGACCGCTCCAGACCCCCTTCACACCGCGGGCCAGAACTCCTCCCTGGCCCACGGGCAGCGGCCAGAGGACGTTCATATCTACAAAGTGGCGGCGGTCAATCGAGCCGACTCCGTACCAGAGCTTGGAATCACGGAATGAGCCGTTATTCAAATAGTGGTCGGCGTACAACATTTCGCCGTACTGGTAATTGAAGATGAAATTGAGCGTGTGGAACTTTCGCTGCAAGCGGAGTTGCGCGGCGTTGAAGTTGGCATAGGCCTGCGGATTATCCTGTTCGGCAACGCCCGTGTACTCGGGGAAGGGGAGGTCGAGCTGCCAGGCGTTAACGGTCGGATTAGCGCCCAGGCTGAACTGCGGCGGGAGGATGCCGTAGAACGGGTTCGAAATCTGATTGTTGCAGATGGCCGAGTCCTGGTAGCACTGCGCCTGCAACGAGTTGGGGATGACGTTCCATTGCTGCGTCATGGCGATGGCATGGGTGTGCTCTCCCACGTAGTCCGTTTCCAGCAGCATGCCCTCAGGCAATCGCCACTGGAAGCCCGCGGACCAGTGCTGGCTGGAAAGGACGTGCCGCTGCGGACTGTTGTAACTGACGCCGATGCCTCCCTGCGGCTGGTTGGCTCCGGCGGGCGCGACAGCGCCGTTCGGGAAAGGCACGCCGGAGTTAAAGGTGCCTGCCGGGTGAATGCCGCCGTCGGGAGAGTTGATGTAGTTGGTGGTCTGGTCGAAGCCCTGAGCGCTGGTCGAGAATTGTCCGTAATTGTAGTAGATTCCAAAGCCGCCCCGGAAAACCATCCACGGCCGGAACGCGTAAGCAAGACCAAACCGGGGCTGGAGGTCGCTGAATTGTTCCTGAAAGGGCGCGCTCGGCGTGCCATTAACGCCAGCGTAAGTCAAAGTGCCGAGCAATGGATTGGGGAGGTTCGGGAATTGTGAGTAGTCCACCTGGCTGCTGAAAGGATTCGTGCAAGTAAAGCAGAAGCCTCCGTTGATGCGATCGTAGCGTTCCACCGGCGAAGAACTGATGTCATAACGCAGGCCGATGTTGAGAGTGAGATTGGGGCGAACGCGCCAATCATCCTGGGCAAACAGACTGTAGGTGTGATAAACGACATAATTGTTTTCGACCCAACTGACCGAGCCTCCCGACGGATAGCCGAGAAGCATATCGGCGAGGCGCTGAGCATCATTCGTGCTACCCTTGAGCGGGTCCTTTCGGGTCCAGTCCCCGTTGAACGAGAAAGAACCGTTGGGCGTTCCCGGAATGCCTAACCCGCCTCTCTGTTCGTCAAGGAAGCCGCCGCCGTAATGCAGCACGTGGTTGCCTTTCACCTGAGCAAGCGTTCCCTTGAAGTCCCAGAAGTTGTTCACGCTGCCGTTTTGCCTGTTGTCGAAGAGCGGCATGAAGCTCTGGACGTTGATCTGCGGGACGATGTCCAGGTGCGTGGTGGTGGGCACGTCAGGCATCGTCAGGCCAAGCTTGTCGGCGGTGAAATTTTGCGCGACAGCGTTTCCGTAGAAATTGAAATTCGTCGCCCGGACGAACGAGGCCCTGAAATCGCCTACGATGGATGGACTGAAAGTGTGGGTGAAGTCAGCGATGGCCAATACGTTGATTGCAGGATTGGATGAATGGGTGGAGGCGGGATCGGTCTCCGCAAGGCCGTTTCCGAGGCTCCAGGCGTTGGCGTTCTGATAAGCAAAGACCTGATACAAGCGGGTATTTTCGGAGAGCGTTTCGTCCATCCGTCCCAGGTATTGGTTGTACATCCACCTGGAGCGGCTCGGGACGGCGCGGTTGTCGGTCAGGCCCTGCACGTTGGGGGCGGGGAAAAAACTCATGATCGAGGCGCCGATAGGGCTGATCCGCTTGCCGGGAAGGGTGTCGTTCGGAAAAGCGTTGCGGCCATACTGAGAACATCCGGAAGTGGTTTTCTTGACACAATGGACCGTGAGCGGGTCATAGACCGTGTAGCCGGAGCCGGAAAAGTTCACGCTGCCGTCAGGCTGAATGCGCCAGCTCGACGCCGGGACGGTTTGGACGTTGGAACCCGTGGCGCCGCCGCCCGCGCTAAACTGGCGGTAGCCTTCGTAAGCCCCAAAAAAGAAGACCTTGTCACGGCGAACGGGTCCGCCAAACACGCCGCCAAAAACGTTACGGACGCCCTTCCCTTTGGGCTCGCCATAGAGATCCGCCGTCCAGGACTGAGCGTCAAGGGCCTCGTTGTCAAGGTACTCGTAAACGTCGCCATGGTACCCGTTGGTGCCCGATTTTAAGCTCACATTGAAAGAGCCGCCGGCCGCATGCCCGAATCGGGCATCATAGGAATTGGTGGTCACCTGGACTTCCTTCACGGCGTCTTCGTTGGGGGAAAAATCCCATTTGCCGCCGCTCCCGGCAGCCGAGACGGGCGCGCCGTTTACCGTGAAAGAGTTGGTATATTTGGGTGCGCCGTTCACGGTGAAGGAAGCGGAGTTGTTGCGGTTGCTCAGGTTGAATGGATTGCCGAGGCCGCGAACACCCTGGGCAAAACTAACGTTCATCCAGGTCTGGCGATTGGCGGAACCCGTATTTTCCGCCTGCTCCTGCGTGACCACGTCTGAATTCGTGGCGGTGGCCGTGTCGAGCAGGCCGGGCGAAGCCGTCACGGTCACTTCCTGCATCACCCTTCCAATGGTGAGCGTGATGTTCAGGCCGAGCTTTTGCCCCGTATACAACGTGACGTCCGAATAGACCTTGCGCTGAAAACCAGGGGCCTGGGCGGTCAGTTGATAAGCGCCCGGGAGCAGATAATCGAGAATGTAGGCGCCTGCAGCATTGGTTTTGGAGGTGTAAGCCATTCCCGTCGTCTTCATGGTCGCCGTGACCGTGGCGTCGGGAATGACTTTTCCTGAGGGATCGTTGACCTGGCCGCTGATCAGCGCGCGGTATCCCTGGGCGTGGAGTGCCCCGGGAAAAATCGAAAGGCAAAAAACCAAGAGAACAAATGCCGCGACTGCCATCCTCTTCCCCATAGCGTCACCCCCTCAAAATATGAACGGTCGCCAAAGAGGCCCTTCGGAGTGCTGCGGGGCCGTGCGGGCAGTCAGGCGAGCCGCCCCGCTGTGTGCCAAAAAAAGTGCGCGAATTCCGTGACGGCTAAAATTCCCAGCCGGTCTCCGCTCCTGGGGGCCTGGCCCGGCGTTCTGATATGATATCTGATATCTTACGTACTAATGGTGGATATCACAGCAGGGGCGACTTTGTCAAGCACAAAGTGACGCAATGCGTGCGGGCTGATGCGGGCGTGCATCTCATGAATCTGCCGACAATTGCCGCGAATGATCGAGTTCTTGAATGGTCCGGTGAAATCCAGAATCCCGTAGATTGAAGTTCGCCCGCCCCGCAATGGTGCGACTTTTCATCCAGCGTCATGCGGCTGAGCAAATCCGCCGCAGGCGGCTCGATGGGAAGCCGGGGATTGCGGTAAGCCGGCATTGCGGCCGCTTGGCCGCAGCCTGTCAGCATCGCGCACTGCCGTCCGCTACGATGTAAATTCTCGCCGCGTTATTCGCGCCTCCCCCGTCGCGCCGCGCGGGCGCTCATGGCTGTCTTCATCTTGACCGAAGCCATTGACATAGCCCGGCCACCCCATGTCATGTTGAGCAGGGTAGGCAATACCGCTGTCTCTGCGCCCTGCAGCATGGGTTCTGTTTTGCGCGAAAAACCCGCGGACCTGAAAACCGCGAAACCTCGCGACGACTTGAACAGAAATGCCGGGACCCGTCGCTGCGCTCAGGGTGACAAGCTTTCGAGCTTGGCAAGCTTCCTTCGTTACGCGAAACCGGCAGATCCGGAAAGGCCCCGCCCGTGGCCTCCCCATCAATGCGACGCTCGTAATCTGTACTTCCCGAATCGCCATACCTGCTGTGAGCAGGCGATTGTCAATAGCAGGACGATTGACCCGGGCCAGATCGG
>JAJYJL010000607.1:2847-5822 GCA_021789565.1 Acidobacteriota bacterium | reverse complement strand
CGGCGAACCGAACCTCCTGATCATGAAGACCTGCATTCGCTACATGTATAAAGAATCTGACGCCAGCAACAACGGGAATGGTTCGTATATGCCAGACCTGGGTGAAGAATAATTGCGTCGTGCTTGGCCGGAACTCCGGGATTGCAACTGTTCAGGGGCAAGGGGCACCCAATTTTCTCGTGGAATTCGGCATTCATTAACCGTGAATGCTGTTTTCTGCTGCACGCCCGCAGTGGGGTATTAGTCTTTTCTGGTGGCCTGTATGCTGAGCGCCCTGATCCGGATGGGCGGCGACGGGTTTCCTTTAATGACGCCGCCTCTAAGTATTCACAGTGCCCTGCCCGGGCCTTGCCAACCATACAAAAGCGCTTGACACCGGACTTTAACTGTTCCTAGCATGAAGGTGAAAGTGATCGGTTGGGCAATTACGTGAGTGTTTGTCAAAACTCGTTGTGCCTGAAGGAACCGGCACATAGGGCCCCCCAATGCGGTAGGTCATGGCGCGTGACCAGAAGGAAAGCTGCTTTGCCATGGGTAGCGGCGGCGCTCGCTGCCTGCACACTGGCATTTTGCCATCTTGCGCCACTGCAAGCCCAGCAACAGAAAAACAAGCTTCCCATTGTCGGAAAGCTTACCCCCGGCAATCATCAACAGGCGTACAGCGGAAAGATCCAATCGCTGAACATGAAGGAGAAGATCCTGAATGTAAATTCGCTCCATGGCCAGGACACTGAAATCTTTCCCGTCAAAAAGAATATGCGCGTGGAAGGTATCAACGGAAACAAGCTGGATCTGTCGGCCTTGACACCCGGGGCAACCGTGCTGATCTACTTCGACCAGAAGTCCGGGGAGCGGACGGTAAAGCACATTGTAGTTTTAAGTTCCGGCAAGAAACAGGCAAAAGGCGGCGCAGCGCCATCCTCTTAGAAGTTCGGTCGGCCGGGCCGGCTCCTTCGGCACTCCATGAAAATCGGGATCACGTGTTACCCAACTTACGGTGGAAGCGGCGTTGTAGCCACAGAACTCGGTCTGGAGCTGGCTGCGCGCGGGCATGACATCCACTTCATCAGCTACGCGTTGCCGGTGCGCGTTCCCGAACTCTCAGACCATATCCACTTCCATGAAGTGGAAGTGATGAATTACCCGCTGTTCGACCACCCGCCGTACACGCTTGCGCTCGCCTCTCAGATGTACAACGTAGTCGTGAATGAATCTCTGGATATCCTGCACGTGCATTACGCTATTCCGCATTCCGTCAGTGCCTACCTGGCGCGTTCCATGATGGGAGAGCGTGGGATCCCTGTGGTGACAACCCTGCACGGGACCGACATCACGCTGGTCGGTTCTGATCGCTCCTACTTGCCCATCACGCGCTTTGCCATCGGGCAGAGCAACGCGGTCACCGCAATCTCGGAATACCTCCGCCAGGTTACGCTGAGGGAATTTGCCGTCAAGCGGTCCATCGACGTGATCCCCAACTTCGTGAACTGCGACGTGTTCCATCCTCAGGAAAAGAGTTCGCACCGCCAGGATTTTGCCGGCCACGGAGAAAAGATACTGACGCACCTTTCCAACTTTCGCCCGGTCAAACGTGTCACGGACGTGGTCGAGATTTTCGCCCGGGTTCGAAAGGAAATTCCGGCCAAGCTGGTGATGATCGGCGACGGGCCAGAGCGCACATCCGCCGAGTGGCTGGTGCGCGACAAGGGCCTGATGGATGACGTCCTGTTCCTGGGCAAACAGAACCAGGTACAGGACATTCTCTGCTGCGCCGATGTGGCGCTGCTTCCGAGTGACCTGGAGTCGTTCGGGCTGGCGGCGCTGGAAGCCATGGCCTGCGCGGTTCCCTGCATCTGCTCAAAAGTTGGCGGTCTTCCCGAAGTGTTCGAGGACGGCGTCGAAGGGTTCCTGGTGCCGGCCCGGGACGTGGACACCATGGCCGCCCGGGCCCTTGATATCCTTACTAATCCTGAACTTCAGCAGAAGATGGGCGGGGCCGCCCGGAAGCGGGCCTTGACCAAGTTCTGCACTACAAAGATCATTCCCCAATACGAAAAACTCTACCAGCGGACCCTCGAAAACCGCTAGCCGAATCACCATCCATTCACAGACAAGTTTGAAGCCCCGGGACGGCGCCGCAGAATTTGAATGCCTCGCCGCAGACTCCATATCAGGAATGTGCCGCCCCCGCCCCGCTTACCATCGCCTTTCTAACCGCATTAAGTCATATCGAGTCGTATTATTTATGTCAGATTATTTGACTTATTTAGACCATCGTTCTTATGATTCCAGTCTACCTTGCCGCAAAGGCATTGCCAGGCGGACGCCCCAGTCCTCCACGTAGGTGGAGAGGAGAAAATGATGCCGTGGCCAAATTTCATGGCAGGAAAATCGGCAGGCACAATTTCTCTCCCGCTTTTGTTGCTGATGCTGTGCGTACCCGTCCGGGCACAAGTGACCGCAGAGATAACCGGCACGGTCACGGACTCCTCGGGGGGCTCAGTCGGCAGAGCGTTAATCGAAGCGAAGGGACAGCAGACCGGGTTCGTGCGGTCGACCGTAACCGGCGCCGAAGGCCGCTACGATCTTGTTGCGCTCCCGGCCGGGCAGTATCGGATCACTGTCCAGAAGAACGGCTTCCAGACGGCGGTCCACACGGGGATCGTGCTGACCGCTGCGGAGCAGGCTGTGATGAATTTTGTGCTTCGTTTGGGCGAAGTCAGGCAACAGCTCACCGTCAAAGGCCAATCGCCTCTTGTCAATCTGTCCACGCGAACGAGTGCCGGGATGGTGGTGGGACGGGAAATCAAGGGTCTTCCCCTGAACGGGCGAAGTTATGACGAACTACTCACTCTCAATTCCGGCATTGTTGACTACACGCCCGAAAAGGGCGGAGGCGTCGGCATTTCCAATTCAGCGGTAGGAAACATGTTTGCGGTGCTCGGCCGCCGGCCGCAGGAAAACCTCTTTCTCCT
>JAJYJL010000607.1:0-2837 GCA_021789565.1 Acidobacteriota bacterium | reverse complement strand
CGGCGCAGCGGAGATCAACATGCAGCCGGCCGGAACCAGCGGACAACTGCTGGGTGTGGACGCCATACGCGAGTTCAACGTGGTCACGGGCGCGTATGGTGCCGAGTACGGGAAACGGCCCGGAGCTCAGGTAAGCATCGTGACAGATTCGGGTACGAACCAATGGCACGGCACGGTGTTCGATTTTCTTCGCAACAGCGCTTTCGATGCGCGGAATTTTTTTGACCAGGGGGCAAAGCCTTCCTTTCAGCGAAACCAGTTTGGCGGCGCTCTGGGCGGCCCCATTCAGAAAAATAAGACGTTCATCTTTGGCAACTACGAGGGCTACCGCCAGCACCTGCGGCTCAGCAGCGTAGCATTGGTCCCGGACAACGCGGCCCGCCAGGGTTTCCTGCCCGGACCCAACGGCACGCTGGTTGATGTCGGCGTTGCGCCTGCAGCGGCTCCCTTGCTTTCGCTTTGGCCGGAGCCCAACGGACCTGAGCTTGGCAGTGGAATCGCGGAAGCGTTCAGCCATCCGCTACAGACCATCCGGGAGGATTTCGGAACTCTGCGACTCGATCGGCAGTTCTCCGTCCGGGACTCCGTGAGCGCCATCTACACCATAGACGACAGTGCTGATTTGACCCCCAGCGCCAACCCGCTCAGCCTGGACATCGAGAGCCTCCGCGAGCAGGTGGCCAGTCTGGAAGAAACCCACGTAATTTCGCCCACTGCCCTGAACGTGGCCCGCGTTGGATTTTCACGCGCTGCTTACTTTTTTACAGGCCAATCGGCCGTAAATCTGCCTGGCTTTATTCAGGGAAGACCGGTCGGAGCCGTCGTCATTGGGGGTGGCGCGTCGCCCAACGCCGCAACACAGATCAGCCTGGCGGGAAGCAATATCGGAAGCAATCTGTTCATCCACCGTAACCTCTTTACTTATGAGGATCGGCTGGCTATCCATAAAGGTCTTCACCAACTGAGTGCGGGAGTGTGGTTTCAGCAGATCCAGTCGAACGACCAGCTGGCGCTTTCGCAGTATGGGCAGGCATCATTCTCAAGCCTGCAGAATTTCCTGGAGGGAAACGTCTCGACCTTTGTTGCGGTCCCATCGCCCACCGCCATGGCCTGGCGCTCGCTTGAAGGCGCCTGGTACGCGCAGGACGACATGCGCCTGAGACACAATCTGACCCTGACACTGGGATTCCGCGACGAGCTTACCAACGGCTGGAACGAGGCGACAGGCAGGGCCGCAAACTTCGTTTTTGATTCACAGGGTGTGATTGAAACCAATCCTCGCATTGGCCATTCTGTTTTTACCGTCAACAACGCCCGGTTCCTTCCCGAGCCGCGAGTGGGCCTGGCGTGGGACCCGTTCAGCACAGGTAAAACGGTGGTGCGCGGCGGCTTCGGAATTTACGCGGACCTGCAGGACGCGCTGAGCTATCGGCTGGACCAGAATGCGCCCTTCAACACAACCCTCCACATTCGAAACATGCCGCTCTCTTCATTTCCTCTGGTTCCCGGCGCCTCACTGCCTGCCGGCGTTCTGGTTGAACCGGCCGGAATTCAGCCCAGCCTCTACACGCCGATAGTGGAGGCCTACAGCCTTGGAATCGAACAGGAACTCACCCAGAACACGATTGTGAGGATCGGCTATGTGGGCTCGCATGGGTACCATGAGATTGTCAGCATCGACGCCAACACTCCGGCGCCGGTTATCTGCCCGGCGGCGTCCTGCCCCGCCGATCTTCCCGCTGGAGCACTTTATACGCCCCCCGGCTCACCACTTGCAAATCCGCAACTGGCGAATACGTGGACCTGGTTTTCCGAAGGCGCCAGTTCCTACAATAGCCTGCAGGCCGGCGTGCAGCACCGATTTGCCCGGGGCCTGGAATTCCGGGGAGTTTACACCTGGTCGAAGAGCCTGGATAACGGAGACACTCTGAATCCCAGCGCCGCCACGAATGCCCCGGGGCTGGCCATGTACCCGGGCAACCTGTCGCTCGACTATGGCCGTTCAACTTTTGACGTGCCAAGCGTTGCGGTGTTAAGCGGCAGCTACGATCTGCCTGTCGGAAGAGGCCACCGATTTCTTGGCGAAGCGGCCGGCTGGAGGAGCACTCTCGCAAGCGGCTGGACGCTGGACGTCATTGAAACTGCGCGCTCTGGATTTCCCTTTACTCCCCAGCTGAGCTTCAATCCGTCCAACAACGGTGACGCGCGCAACTCCGTTCGGCCGTCATTCAACCCGGCGTTCAGTGGGCCGATTGTACTGGGAGGCCCGAACCGCTACTTCAACCCCAACGCCTTCATCGTGCCGCCCAACGGGACTTTTGGAAACGTGGGAAGAGACACCTTGACCGGCCCGGGGTTGGAAACGCTGGACATATCCTTGTTGAAAGACACCCGCCTGACGGAAAGGCTGAAGACCGAGTTTCGTGTTGAGTTTTTCAACTCCCTCAACCGGGCGAACTTCAACACCCCGAACCTGATCACTTTCACGCAGCCGGGAGGAACTCCTGCAACAACGGCGGGAGTCATCACGGGCACATCCACCAGCGCCCGGCAAGTCCAGTTTGCGCTGAAGTTGTTATGGTAAGATTCATAATCGGAACACTTACTCTTCAACGGGTAGGTCAAAGTTCCAGTCCTGTTACAGGTAATCACAGAGAACGTTTGTGAAAGCTGAAAGTTCATGGTGGCAGCATCGTCTGCCTGTCCAAGCAATACTGGCTGTCTCTCTTGCCTTTTTCCCCGGGAAACTTTTCTGCCAGGTCGTCCAGCCATTTCCACGGCAGGATTTTGAAACCCGGACGAACGTTGATGCCGCGCATGCGGTCAGCAGGAACACC
>JAJYJL010000005.1 GCA_021789565.1 Acidobacteriota bacterium | reverse complement strand
ACCTCGCCTGGGTGAACACGCATCCCAACTTGGCTTCGCGGGTATGGGCCGCTTGGCCGTCCACCTTGCCTTGCCGGCCCACCGTCTCCTTCTTCACCACCGGAACTCCCGTCCCGTCCATTTGCACGTACAGGATGGGAATCGGGTGGCCGGCCACGGCGGGCAGGTCCAACGGCAAGGCTTGCTGGATTTGCACCTGCTCGCGCTCCGCGATATCTGCGCCCACCGCCTCCGCCGTGCGCTCGACCGATTTCGCGGTCACCTCCAAGCCGGCCAGAATTTTCATCTGTTCGCGGCCCTGATCGAAGGGAGCCTCCTGGCCCACCCTCGCCTGCATGCGGCGCACCCCGGGAGAGAACTCTGTATTTTCGATGTCCAGCTCTCGATCGACCGGGCATTGGCCGCCCTGGCAATGCGGGCACAGGTAGTAAGGGCGTGACACTTCCACCCGTCCCACCGCCGTGAGCACAGACTTGGATCGCAACTCGCGGTAGTGGGCCTGCTGGCCGCAAGCACGAGGAATCGTCCGCTGCTCGGGGGCGGGAGCGGGGAATTGCAAAAGTTCGCTCAGGGCGGCGGCCCCGGCCCGATGCAGGGCCGACCGCATTGCCATTTCCACCGCCTCCAGATCGGTCGAGCCGCCTTTGCCCCGCTGAGCAAAGAGGCGACTCAGCAGTTGGTTTATTTCCCGCGCCACCTCCCGATGGATCGCAGCAGCCGTTTTTTTTCCTCCGCCGTCCACGTCCCGGCCGCCTCCTCCTCCACCGGTCGCAGACGGCAAATCGCGGCGTTGGTTTCCACGAACGCACGGCTGAGTTGCTGGAACTTGCGAAACTTGGCCACCTCGCGTTCGGCTTTGCGGCGCGCCGCCGGCGTCGGTAACGACTCGGTGCTGGTCTTGCCGTGGACTTTATAGGTGAGCCGGAAATCGGGGCCGTGCCCAGCGTCTTGCAGCCGGGCACAGTGGCAGTTCGGTTTCCCACAGCGCCTCACCACGCTGCCGATGGAACCGCTCCGAAAATCGCCGAGCTTGGAGATATCTTCCAACAACCGGGTCCTTTCGCCTTCCAGGGCGGGAAGGGTTTGGGGCATAGCCACCTCCTTTATCTGACAGTATAGCATACGTACAGATAAAGGTCCCAAAACAAGGAATGCGAAAAAGCCCCACTTCTATGTCGCGCACCCAAATCCCAAGTTGACCTTGAAAATTCGCTAGTCCACATTCCTGATTCGAAGACACAATCTGGGATCGGGGACATGCCGCTGTCAGAGTCGGCCCGTCTGGCTTTTGCAACCCCGATCCAGCAGACCCCGACATCTGAGTACCTGTTTCCGTCGGCTAGCCCAACTTCCGCGCAGAGGTGAGCGAAGTGCCTTATTTGCACGGGGTTGAGTTTTCATTCCGTCACTATGGGGAGGGCTCATGCCAGGTTTTGACCGGTTTCATGACCTCCATGGGGATCTTGAGGGTCGAGTAGATTTCTCGGTGGATCGGTTCCGGGGTAGTGCCCTTGCGGATCTTCAGAACCCGCCCATCCTTCGTGGGCAACACCACCGTGACCACTTGATGGGTACTGAGTTGTTGCCGCAGGGTCCACCACGAGGTATGCACCCCGCGATCCCAAAAGCGTTTCTCCATGGCCACCAGGAGGTGGTAGGCCAGGACGCAGAGGAAGATATGCGTCTGCGTGCGCTTTTGGAGATGGTGGAAGATAGGCCGCTCCAGCAGGGGACTCTTCATCGCCCGGAAGGCGGCCTCGACGCGCGTCAGCAGGATATAGGTGCGCCAGATTTCGTCGGTGGTCAAATCCTGGCAGTCGGTCTTCAGCACATAGCCGCCGTCGAGTTTTTCCGCGATCGCTTTTTTCGCGCGGTCCTCTTGCCAGGTCAGGGTCTTCGCCTCGGCCTCGTAACCCATCCGGTAGTAGCGGGCCACGCGGGGATAGCGTTCCTGCAACCGCCCGATCGCTTGGTGAATCTTCGCCAGTTCGGTCAACTGGCCCTTCTCGATTCGCGCCTTCAACCGCTCCAGGTCTTTTTTCAAGCGGCGCTCATGGGTTTCGCGAATGGCCCGGTCCTTTTCCTCGCGCTCCTCGCTCAGACCGAGGATGTAGAGCTCGTTCCCTTGCTGTCGGCGCCGGACGCGCACCTGCGATTTCTTCTGATCAGGATTGCGCGGCGAGGGCACGCGGACCACCTCTTCCCAACCCTCTTCCTGCTCGAACTCCGCCAGCCACGGATTCCTTTCTGGCTGCCGGGCGGCCACCAGGTAGTGATGGCCGCGCGCCCGGATCTCCGCCAGATTTTCGTCATACGCCATCCCCCGATCCACGACCACCGTCGAGCCCGGCTTGGGGCCGGTGCGCCAAGCTGAGCCACTCCTCGCGCGGTGCCGGGGCGAGGCTGCCCCGGGAGCAGACCACGCGCTGGCGGGGACCCTTGGGCGTGTGCACGAACTCGACGAGGAGATAGTTGGTGTAGGTTTTTCCCTGGTGCGACTTGTTGGTCCGACGGAGGTACATCGGCCACTATATAGGCGAGCGCAAGCACTTATGTCTAGGAGAATCTTTAATATATTCGTCACTATTTCGAACTCGAACACACTTACATTGAAAACAAAAGGCCTGCTCTCCAAAACGACTCAAAATTCGTCATTGACCGCGGAAGTTGGGCTAGCATGCCGCAGCAGCGCAGTGGTGCAGATTTCGAACAGCCTTTGCAGGTAAACTGAAAGGCCGGCTGACTGGGCCCGTTGGCGCGGGGGCAAGTGGGGGCTATGGAAAGAAGAGAATTCGTGGGTTACCTGGCGGCAGGTCTGGCCGCCGCTGCAATTGAGGGCAAGGCGGGCCGCCTCCCCGGCCGCTCGCGCCGAGTTTCTCATTCGGCGTACCTTTTGAGTCAGCGCCTTGGAGTTTCATCCCGAAGCTTCCGCAATTATTTTCCTCAGACTCGCCCCAAAGACTATCACGGCCCCGAAGAGACGTTTGCGCTGCTCGATTTCCCGCACATGATTGCGGACCGATACAAAGTTCATCGCCTGGAATTTGTTGCTGCGCATTTTGCCTCCACGGACCCTGCCTATGTGGACGAACTGCGCAGCCAGTTGGTCCGGGCGCGCTCCTTTCTTGTGAACCTTCTCGTTGACATTAAGGAGTTGCGGACAGAGGGCGGCTTGTCTGATCCGAACGAGTCTGTGCGTGGCGCCGCGGTCGAGGCCGCCAGGAATTGGATTGATATTGCCGCGCATCTTCACGCGCGCTCGGTCCGGTGCGATCCGGGCAAAATGAATCCGCTGAATCCTGCTCCCACTATCGATTCCTACAGGAAGCTGGTTGCCTACGCCGGCCGGAAAGGCATTCGTGTCATTGTGGAGAACCACGGCGGCGCCGGGTCCGAACATCCCGAAGACCTGGTCAAACTTTTCAAGGCGGTGAACAGCAGATATTTCGGCGCGCTGCCGGACTTTGGAAACTTTCCGGATGCCGAGGCCCGCGCCCGCGGGCTGGCCCTGCTTTTTCAATATGCTCCGACCGTTTGCCACGCCAATGGGCTGGAATTTGACGCTCAAGGCAAGGAGACGAAATACAATTTCCCGGCCTGCGTTGAGATTGCCAGACGCGAGCGGTTCCACGGCGTTTATTCGGTGGAATTCGAAGGGTCCGGTGATCCCTACATTGGTGTTCAGAACGTGATCGCCGAACTTTTGCGGGACGTGTAGCCATTCGCCGTTATTCGTAGCGAAGAGCCTCGACGGGATCAAGCCGCGACGCGCGGATGGCAGGCAGAATACCGCTCAGAACACCCACCAGCATCAGGATCCCGGCGGAAAGCATCATCGTCGCTGGTAAAGTAGTTTGAAAGCTGAATCTTGCGGCCCATGGTCCCAATCACGGTGAAGCGGACGTTGCCGATCCTGACCGTCTGTCCCACCGCCGGCCGATAGGCAAAAAGCTTCTGGCGCAACCGGGCGCCCAGAAAAACCACCCGGCGCCTATCCGCCATGTCCTGATCCATCGTCCGCTGCTGGGATTTTCGCTCCGCATCTCTCCGTATTCCGGGCAGGCACCTCGAGCGTCGCGCTGTAGTAGGGGCTGCGAACGTTGACGCTGGACCGGCGAAGTTCGGGCACAACATACTCGCAGGAGGGCGATTGCGCCAGGCCAACCGGATAGTCCGCATCCAGCCAGTGAATGTCCCGGCCCGCCCGCATGCCGCCGGGATGTTCCAAAGAGTTGCAGGCAGTTTGCGAGGTTGCAGAAAAGACGGGCGGAAAGGCCCACATTCAACGCCAGGAATGTTTCCGGGTGGGTTCCCGGGTGACCGCAAGTCGATGCTTCCCGAGCGGCGTTGCCGTGCGGGCATGGAATGTACTATATTTCAACCTGACCATCGGCAGAACCACACCGCCGGAATGCTTTGTACCGTACTGATGCCTCTGGAACAGAAACTCGGAGAGTACTCCTTACCGGAATCGGGAGAGAAATTCCTATGTCAAACAAACTTGATCGCCGTTCGTTCCTGAGCCGGACCACCGGATCATTGCTGGCCACGTCGATGTTTCCCGGCGCCGGGCGGGCCGGCGTCAACCCCATTGCCGGCGGAATGCCGGGAGGGCAACTCGAAACGGGCCATTCCATGCTGACTCCGGAGCCGGTGGGGATTTTCCCCCATCCCCATGAGATGACCGAGTTGCACACACCTTTTGTTTTGACCGAAGAAACGGCGATCATCCTTCCCGGCGGAGCTTCAGAAGATGACCTGCGCCTGGCGCGTTTCCTGGTAGAGGAATTGAGCGACCGATATGGAGTTG
This sequence comes from Acidobacteriota bacterium, assembly GCA_021789565.1. The sequence goes on along the minus strand of JAJYJL010000005.1, from coordinate 23,550 downwards.
AACCCAGTCTCCGACATGTTAATGCGCTGCCTGAAGGCAATCAATTCATTCTCATGGGATCGATCAGCAATCCCCTGGTGCGCGAGTATTGCCGCCGGAACCGGCCGGAAGTTTCCGCTACGAATCCCGGCCCCGAGGGATATTTTCTTCAGGCGAATGATCGCGTGGTAGTTGTTGCCGGCTCAGACGACCGGGGAGCCTTCTATGGATTGCAATCGCTCCGGCAGTTGATGGGGAAACGGAATGGCCAGGTGCAGATCCAGGGTGTGCAGGTGCGCGACTGGCCAAACAAGCCGTTCCGGGGCATTTATCTTTATGTGCCCGGCCGCGACAACATTCCAATGTTCAAGCGCTTTGTGCGTGACTTTGTGGCGCAGTACAAGTTCAACACGGTCATGATCGAGTTGAATGCCTGCATGCGCTTCGACAACCACCCGGAATTGAACGAAGGCTGGGTGGAGTTTACACGCGACACCAACTACAGCCGCCGCAATTATCCGCCCGGACCTTTGCACGGCCGGGAGCAGAATTCTTCCCATCAGGATTGCGGGGACGGAGGGTTTCTTGAGAAGGCTGAAGTTGCCGACCTGGTCCGATGGTGCGAGGAGCACCGTATCGAAGTGGTTCCCGTAGTCCAGTCGCTCACGCATAGCTTCTATCTACTGACGAAGCACAAAGATTTGTCAGAAGTTCCCGGCGACAAGTGGCCGGATACCTACTGCTCCTCGAACCCGAAAAGCTACAAGCTGCTGTTTGAAGTGATGGACGAGTTTCTGGAGGTGATGAAACCCAGGATGGTCCACGCGGGCCACGACGAATGGTTCGCGCCCTTTGGCCTGTGCCCCTGCTGCAAGTCGAAAAATCCCGGAGAGGTTTATGGCCACGACCTGATAAAAATCCATGAGTACCTGGCCAACAAAGACATCAAGATGGCGATCTGGGGCGACTATCTGCTGGAGGGTGTGCGCGGCAAGGGATTGCGCAAGCACACCACTGCGGATGGCTGGGTTTACTATTCGCCCGGCGCGATGACCCCGCAGCAGGTGAAGGATCTGGTTCCCAAAGACATCCTTATCTTCAACTGGTTCTGGTCAGCAAGAGAGAAGGGCAAGACCAACGAAGCCATGCTGGATGATTTCGGGTTCCGGCAGATTTACGGCAACATGGAGCCCTCCATTCAGGAATACCCGGAGCGCATCAGGCGCTCGACGATCATCGGCGGCGCTCCGTCGGCCTGGGAGGCGACCAACGAATTCAACTTCGGGAAAGACCTGATGTACAGTTTCCTTGGCTGCAGCAACCTGCTGTGGTCGACGGATGTATTGAAATCCTCGGACCTGTCTTCCATGGTGCAGGCTTCCGTGCCGGGTCTGAGACGGAATCTCAGCGGAGAAACCCTGCCCAGCGAAACGGGCGATCCGGTTGTTCCCATCGATATCTCCGCCTCATTCAACCATCCGATTCGGGAATCCACCTTCGCAGTAAACCTCAGCGGGATGCGGACCGGAAGAGTTACAGCGGGAGGTAGAGCGTTTGATTTGGTGCCCCCTGCCGTGGCCGGTGGCAAAGCGGCAGTGATGGTGGGCACGGAGGGCAAGACGCCCAACCCGTTGCCACGCGAGGTCCGGGGCATCCGGATTGGCCAGGACGCTACCAGCCTGATTTTTCTGCACGCCTGCGCCCTGCCGGCCACCAACAAGGAAGCTTATCGCCTGATTTGGGACATGCACGACTCGGCGGACCTGCTGGGATGGTACGAAGTGGTTTATGAGGATGGGCTGCCGGAACTTATTCCCATCCGTTACGGTGTCAACATTCTGGAATGGAACTGGCGCCGGCAACCCCGGCGGGGCGCCTACTGCTATGGAGCCGATGAAGTGGCCTGCGGGCAAAGCAGCGAAAATCCGGTCAGCCTTTTCGCATTGGAATGGACAAGCCCGCGGCTGGGCCAGGTGATTCGAGAAGTCAACCTGAAGGGCTCAAAAGGATTCCGGGGGGCAGTGCAGGGTTTTGAAAACGCTTTTGGAAAAGTCATCCCTAATAACGCCGTGATCCTGAAATCCATCAGCTTTGTGAAAAGACGAGGCTGAAATCTGCTGACCTTGTGCTGACAAAAACCATAAAACGCTCAGCTATCAGGGAAATTTTTTCGGGATGTGCGCATAAACCATCCCGCAGAGGGCGAGCGTTGAGGGCGCAGTTTTGAAACCGCTGCAACTGGTAATGCTATAATCCACCCGTGCGTCAGCGAATCGTCATTATCGAAGACGAAAAAGACATCGTCGACCTGGTCCGGTACAACTTCCGGAAAGAGGGATTTGACGTGGAGAGTTTTTCAAACGGCAGGGACGGCCTGGAATACATCCGCAAGAATTCTGTGGATCTGGTCCTGCTGGATATTATGCTGCCCGACCTTGACGGCATGGAGATTTGCAGGCGGGTGAGGGCGGATGAACGCCTGAAAGGGCTGCCGATCATCTTCCTGACGGCCAAGGGTGAAGAAATTGACCGTGTGGTTGGGCTGGAACTGGGGGCCGATGACTACGTTGTGAAGCCTTTCAGCCCGCGGGAGCTGGTTGCCCGTGCGAAAGCCGTTCTGCGCCGCCAGGAGGCGGCGCTCGGCAAGGCGGATCTCATTGAAGTTTCAGAGTTGCGTTTGGATGCACGGACTCGCGAAGTAACCGTTCGCGGCCGCCCCATTCAGTTGAGCGCGCTCGAATTCAAGCTTCTCCACTTCCTGGCGTCACAGCCCCGGCGTGTCTTCAGCCGCGAACAGTTACTTGATAACGTCTGGGGCAGGGACAGATTCGTGACTCCGCGCACGGTGGACGTCCACGTTCGGCGTCTTCGTGAGAAGATTGAAAAACAAGAAGGGTCTCCCCAATACGTTCAGACCGTGCGAGGGTCCGGATACCGCTTCTCTCCCGGCCATGCCGACTCGCAGGAGGATTGAGGTCGCGGCCGGCGCCTGATCCTGAAACCCATGGCCCTGACCAGCCCGATATTCCGGAAGACGCTGATCGCCGCATTCCTGCTGATGGCGGGGACAGTGCTGGGGCTCAATTTCTATCTCACCCGATTCACAGTTCACCTTCAGACTGAGAACATCCAGCGCCGTTTGCAGGCGGAAGCGGAAATCCTTGCGAATGAGGCGGCAACGGTTCCCCCGTCGAATCTGGAGGGCTGGTGCCGGCAGGCGCAGGCGCGTGCGCATGCCTACATTGCCGTCATCAATCCACAGGGGATTGCGCTGGCTGACTCGAGAGGGCCGGCAAGTGTGTCCGCCAGCCGCTCGGACCTTGCAGAGGTCCAGAAGGCCCTCCAGGGAACCACCGGGACATCCGTGCGCCGCGATCCTGTGCTTGATGAGGAGCTTTATTCCCTCGCGGCGCCGCTGCGCTACCAGGGGCGGCCGGGCTACGCGTTGCAACTGGCCGTTTCTCTGGCGGACGTGGAAACGGCGACCGAATCACTGCATAACGAAATCTGGTTGGTATCGCTGATCGTCCTGCTCCTGGCTTTGGGCATTGCCTATTTCTTTTCGCGCTCCTTTACGCGCCGTGTCAATACCCTCAAAGCTTTTGCAGAGAACCTGGACAAAAGGCCTGCCGCGGGTAGCGCGCTGGTCCACGAGAACGACGAGCTTGGGGATCTGGGCCGCTCACTCGGCCGGACGGGAGCCCGCCTGCGTGAGCTGGTTGACCGGTTGAGTCTGGAATCCGCCCGGCGTGAAAGCATCCTGGCCAGCATGGTGGAAGGGGTGCTGGCCGTGGACGGTCATCTCAAAATCACTTTTTGTAATGATTCATTCAGCCGCATGGTTGGGACTCCCGGCTCCATCCCTGAAGGCCAGCCCCTTCTGGAGGTTTTGCGCGATCCCGAATTGCTGAGCATGTTTACCCATGTGCTGGAATCCCGCCAGCCCTTGAAGCAGCGGGTCCGGCTTGCCGGGGCAGAGGGACGGTCGTTTGAAGTTCAAGTGACACCGCTTGCGGGGACTGCGCGGGGCGGCGCCATCGCCATTTTTTACGACATCACGGACCTGGAGCGCCTCGAGCGCGTTCGGAGGGATTTTGTCGCCAATGTTTCGCATGAACTGCGCACACCCCTTACGGCCATCAACGGCTATGCCGAAACCCTGCTCGATGGGGCGCTGGAGGACCAGGAAAACAACCGGAGGTTTGTTGAGATCATCAAGGCCCATGCCACCCGGCTCGGAAACATCGCTTCAGACCTTCTGGCCCTCTCTGAACTTGAATCGGAAAGGCCTCCCGCCGAATCCAGGCCTTTCTCCGTGAGCACGGCAGTTGAGACAGCTCTGAAGAGCATTGAGCCGGCGGCCCGGCTTCGCGGGGTCACCATCATTCGGGGGAAGCAGGATGAAGCCGAAGTCCTGGCTGAAAGGGGACGTCTGGAACAGGCTTTGGTGAACCTGCTGGACAATGCTGTCAAATTCAACCGCCCCGGAGGAGAAGTTCGGCTGGAAGTCACGCGCGAACCCGGTGGCAACATTCGCATCCTGGTGGCTGATACCGGCATCGGCATACCTTTCACAGATCTGTCCAGGGTTTTCGAGCGATTCTACAGGGTTGATAAAGCTCGATCGCGCGAAATGGGCGGGACGGGCCTCGGACTTTCCATAGTTAAGCATGTTATCGAGCGAATGAACGGAACCGTCAGCGTGGAAAGCCAGTTGGGAAAAGGATCGGTCTTCACCATCCTGCTGCCCGCGTGCCCGTCTGAACCACCAAAAACCGTGTAGGGCGGGCATAGCCTTCCGGCCCAGGAAACAAGCGGGCCATGGGCGGCTTGATCTGCCACTTGCAATTTTCTCCGCAGAGGGATAAGGTCGCTTTCTCCAGTGCCGCCAGAATGGAAAGGCTTCATGCAAGGACGCCATTGAAAGTGGCTATGCATCGGCGGCGGAACAAGTGGCTCGGGGGGAGGAGGACTTATGAAACGTCGAACTTTTCTTCAGGCAGCGGGGTTGGCAGGCGCGGCTACGGTGGCCGGGAACGGAGTTGCAGATCCAATGCCCGGTGGGCAAACTTCCGCCGGCACTTCATCGCAGTCTTCAAAAAGTTCAGGCATGAAGATCACGCGCATTCGTTTCTATCACAATCCACAGTCGCCGCCGTCATTCAACCAGAGTTTCCATATCGTAACGGTGGAAACCGACCAGGGAATCACGGGCGTGGGCGAAGGCGGGTCGCCGGACACCGTCAAACAATGCGCTGCCATGCTTATTGGCGAGGATCCCGCTCGCATCGAGCACTTGTGGCAGATGATGTTTCGAGGTTATTTTTACCCCGCGGGCCGCGAAAAGCTGGACGCCATGGGCGCGATTGATCTGGCGCTTTGGGATATCAAGGGCAAGGCTCTGGGAGTTCCCGTATATGATTTGCTGGGCGGGCTCTCGCGTGAGCACGTAGAGTGCTACTCGACCGGCTTTCCCCGCCAGGGGACGCTGAAGGAAACAGCGCGCGCCTGCATGGAGGCCGGATTCCGCGCTTTCCGCTACGCCACCGCCGACCCGGCGAGGGCCCAGCCGTTTAATTCACACCATGCCGTCCGCAAGACTTACCAGGACTGCGCGGAGATTCGTGATGGCGTCGGCCCGGATGGTGACTGGTCGGTTGACTATCACACGCGGCTGGATTTTCCGGATGCTGTGCGGCTCTCCACGTTAATCGAACCGCTGGAGCCCTATTTTGCGGAGGACCTGGTTCGCTCGGAAAATCCCGGTGTCTACCGCGAATTGCGCGCCCATGTCAAGGTACCCATCGCCGTGGGTGAGCAGTTCGGTAGCAAGTGGGACGTCCGATGGCTCATCGAAAACCAGTTGATCGATTATGCGCGGGTGACGCTGCCCAACGTCGGCGGCATCACCGAGTATATGAAGATCGCCGCGCTGTGCGACACCCACTACGTCGGCCTCATCCCCCACTTTACGGGTCCGGTGTCAGAAGCGGCGCTGGCCCACTGCTGTGGCGTTTTTCCCGGGCCGGTGATGATGGAGATGCTGGGCAACGGCATGCACGACTACGCGCACCTGCCGCAATTTTACGATTTTCGTAACGGCAAGCTGTGGCCCAACCGCCGCCCCGGACTCGGAGTGGAACTGGACACAAAACCCCTGCAACTGGCGGCCGAGATCACGGAACGCTCACGGCCCATTCCCATGCTTCGTCGTCCCGACGGGTCCATCACAAACTGGTAGAACAGGCTGGTCCAGCGTGACAGTCTTCCTTGCGGGACAGGCCGGGGACCGGAGCCCCCGTTTCTTTGTCTGTTCTCTACACCAAACCTGACTCATGTGAGACTACGCCGAGTTTTTGCCACTCGTTGTAATCACATATTCACACACCTGTCATCAAGGCGTAACAGTCATGCTTCATGCTGGAAGCGTGAAAATAGAACTGACACTTGAAAATGAGAAGGGCAGATCGATGATGGAGCCCCAAATCAATGCCCTACTGGTGCACTACAGAAACGACCGCTTCTACACTCTGCAACTGGTGCTGGAGGCGCTCTCCATCAAGGTTAACCGAGCAAGGAGCGCCCAGGAAGCAGAAAAACAACTTTGCGAGACGCCGTGCCCTCACCTCGTGCTGACTGACACGGTGCTGCCGGATGGCAACTGGATGGATGTGTTGGATGTCGCGGCCAAAGCCGTTGAACCTGTCAACGTCATCATTGTCTCCTCCCTGGCGGATACCGGGCTCTACCTGGACACGATCGATCACGGCGCTTATGACTTTATGACGGACTCGTTCACGATTCCACAGATTGTTCACATCCTGAAGTGCGCCATCGACAATGTCTGCGGGCGCAGGGGTTCGCGTCTGCGCGTCGCCGCGACTGGCCACGATGAAACATTGCGGCTTGCTGTTTAAGGTTTTTCCCGGAGTGGCGGCTTAACTGAGTACGCAAGGATGTTTCACAAGGCGAAAGGCCCCTTCTCCCGGCAGGACCGGTAAGCGATTGCCGGTCCTGCATTTCTTTGACAGGCGGGCGAAAAGTGCCAGGGGCATGCCAGTCGAGAGACGTGGCCCGTCCTTGCGCGGTCCTGTCCTTTCTCCTGAGAAGTAAAACTGAAACTCGGCCTTTAACTTCAGCGGGAAAGCTTGTAACCGAAATGTAACACAAGTGTAATCCTGCCTTCATCTGGTCACAGTACCATGTGACAGGTTATCCATTGACAACGAATTGACTGATTTTGTTCGGCCCGACTAGACGAGAGTACTAAACGCTAGAGCTGGAGAAGGAGTAGATATGCATCGAAAAACGACCAAGTCATGGCTGCGGGCGAGTCTCGCAATCCTCGCTGCCTGCCTGTCAGGCGTGGTTTTCACACAAGCGGCGGAGATGCCAAGCCAGCCAGGAGACATATCTGGAGTTCCTGCGAAACACCTCAATGCCAGGAAAAGCGCAGAGAAGAAAAAGCAGGATCAGAAGTCTGCAAAGGCAAAGCAGAAGGACCAGACGGACTCGGCGAGCGAGATCGCCCAATTGAAGAAGCAGCTTGCTCTTCAGCAACAACAGATTGCGCAGCTCCTGCAGGCAGTCAACCAGTTGCAGGCGCAAGGTGCAACAGTTTCAAAACCAGCGGCGGCAGCTCCAGTCACGCAGTCGCCCCGCTCTGTAGACGCAGCATCAACCACACAGCCGGTGAACAAAGAGGGGGTTGCATCAGTGTCGGAATCTCGAACCACTCCACAGTTCCCGTCGTCGGGAGAGGTGGCCAGCCTGACTCCGATTCTTCCGGCGACAGCAGACACGAAAGAAAAGTTGGGAAGTTCTCACGCCGATGACGTGCTTGCACCCTCCGCTCCAGCCTTAGGCCAGGGCGAGAACCAAGGGGATATTCCGAACTCGCCTCTTCAGTTTCATCTTGGAGCCGCATACATTACGCCTGTCGGTTTCATGGATTTCACTAGCGTATGGCGCAATCATGATGGCGGCAGCAGTATCGGAACAAACTTCGCCAGTATACCCTACGGCAATGTCTATCAGAATAATTTGAGCGAGTTCCGCTTCAGCATGCAGAACTCCCGGGTCGGTTTCCGCGTGGATGCGAAAGTACATGGTGCCCACGTGCTTGGCTATATGGAAGCGGATTTCCTGGGGTTTTCCCCGGGCAACACCGCCGTGACCAGCAACAGCAACAGCCTGCGATCGCGGCTGTACTGGGCCGATGTCCGAAAGGGAGACTGGGAAGTTCTTGGTGGCCAAACCTGGAGCTTGCTGACGCCTGGCCGTACCGGCATTTCGCCTTTACCCGGCGACATCTTCTTTACGCAAAACATGGACGTGAACTACCAGCTCGGCCTGTTTTGGGGACGTATTCCTGAACTTCGGTTCGTTTACCATCCCTCCCGCAAAGTAGCCTTCGCGGTGGCTCTGGACAGTCCGGAACAATATGTCGGAGGCTCGGCAGGAGGCGGCCTGATTACCTTCCCGTCGGCCCTGGCCTCCACTTACGCAAACGAACTGAACAACGGCGGCAATACCTTCGGTGTGCCTAACGTATCTCCCGACGTGATTGCCAAGCTCGCGCTGGACCCTTCAAGCAAGTTCCACTTCGAAATTGGCGGAATCGAGCGCAATTTTAAGCTTTGGAACCCGGTCAGCAAGAACACGTTTTCAGCGGCCGGGGGCGGGGCTTTTGCCAACGCGAATTTTGAGCTTTTTAAAGGTTTCCGATTACTTACGAACAACTTTTGGAGCGATGGCGGCGGCCGGTATATTTTTGGCCAGGCTCCCGACCTGATTGCAAAGGCGGATGGCAGCCCTTCTCTTATCCATGCAAGCTCGACAGTCTCCGGGTTCGAATACACACACCAGGACACCCTGCTCTTTGGTTATTACGGCGGCCTTTACGTCGGCAGGAACGTCGCCATCGATGCGAACGGCAACCCGGTCGGCTACGGGTACACCGGTGCCCCGGCTGGTCAGAATCGCGCCGTTCAGGAAGGCACGTTCGGCTTTAACCAGACCCTCTGGAAGGATGCGAAATACGGTGCTCTGAACTTCATCGGCCAGTATTCGTATCTCACGCGCAATCCCTGGTATGTTGCCACTGGACAACCCAATAACGCCCATATTCATATGGTGTTCTTTGATTTGCGCTATACGTTGCCAGGATCGGCCCCAGCTATAAAGTAAAGCAGAGCTTGTGCGGTGAGAACCTTGGTTTTGCCACAAGAATACTGCTGAAAGAGCCGGAGGTAAGCCAGTAAATAGATGCATCTTAACAATCCTGTAACAAGAACTTAACATTCCTGTAACAATTCAGAATCAATCTCAATGAGAGGAACAGCTAATGAAAATCAGACTTAGAGGTACAATCGCAGCTTTGGCGGTCTTCCTTGGGCTGATGGGATTCCTCACGGCCTGCTCACAGCAGGGATCGGGCCCGTCAGAGTCCCAGACAATTACATTGAACGAAACAGGGTCGAGCCTGTTGTACCCGCTCTTCAACATCTGGGTTCCGGCATATACACAGGCGAATCCGAACGTAAAGATCACGCCCCAGTCCACGGGCAGCGGTACTGGCATTGCGCAGTCGGTTGAGGGCATCGTGCAGATCGGCGCCTCGGACGCCTACATTAGTGACACTCAGATGAAGCAGCACCCGGAAATGCTGAACATTCCGCTCGCCATCTCCATGCAGATGGTGAACTACAATTTGCCCGGCTTGAACGGCAAGAATTTGAAGCTGAGCGGACCCGCGCTGGCTGGTATTTACCAGGGCAATATCCGCTACTGGGATGACGCCGCGATACGGAAGATCAACCCTGGTGTACATCTGCCCCATAAGACGATCATTCCAGTTCACCGGACCGATGGCAGCGGTGACACCTTCATTTTCTCGCAGTATCTCTCGTTCAGTACGCCGGACTGGGCGAAAAGCCTGAACTACGGTACTACGATAAGTTGGCCTGCCGTTCCCGGCGGTCTCGGCGCAGTCGGGAATCCCGGTATGGTTACTGCGATCCAGGACAATCCTTATTCTGTTGCCTATATCGGCACGAGCTTCCAAGACGCGATCGAAAAGGCTGGTTTGGGTATCGCCATGCTGGAAAACCGCGATGGCAAATTTGTTCTTCCCACTGCGGATACGGCAAAGGCAGCGGCGGCGGTCGTGGTACCGAAGACGCCAAAGGATGAGCGAATAAGCCTTATTTTTGCATCGGGCCCTGATTCTTATCCGATTATTAATTACGAGTACGCCCTCGTAAAGAGCAAGCAGCCCTCGGCTGAAATGGCGGCGGCGCTGCGCAAGTTCTTCACCTGGGCGATCAGCCCGGCCGGCGGCAATTCACCTCAATTCATGGAACAAGTGCATTTTGTGCCGCTCCCGGACGCAGTGGCCAAGCTCAGCGCCGACCAGATTGCGGAGATACAGTGAGCTTCACCAGGTTTGGTTCTGTCGTTTTTTACCGCCTCGCTGGCAGCAATGCTGGCGAGGCGGATGACGTGCAAGCGCCGCCCGACATGAAGGATCTCCCGGCCCTTTTCGGCTCTTCTTGCGCCGGTTTACCCGGCCTCGGAGTGGCTTGATGAATTTCCGCAGGTTCACCGCCCTCCTCGCATGTCTTGGAGTGGGAATCATCATTGTTATTGTCACTTTTCTCTCCATTTACGCATGGCCAGCCGTCCGCCTCAACGGTTTTGGTTTTCTATTTGATAACAGTTGGAATATCGGCTCGCAATATGGCACTCCGATCATTGTTCATGGCCAGCAGATACTACCAGGCGCTCATTTCGGCATCCTTTTCCTGATTGTCGGTACGCTGCTCAGCACGGCGATTGCACTGGCGATTGCCGTGCCCGTCGGAGTCGGCGCCGCGTTGTTCCTTGCTGAAGGCATGCCACCAATAATGCGGTCCTGGCTATCCTTCTTCGTCGAGCTTCTGGCCGCGATCCCAAGTGTTGTTTTCGGTCTCTGGGGTTATGTGGTGGTGATCCCGTTTTTTGGCCGGCGTCTCTTTCCCTTCATGGCCAAATGGCTCGGGTTCATTCCGTTCTTTGGCGGCCCGGCCGGCAGCGGCTATGGGCTACTCACCGCCGGCTTTGTGCTTGCCCTGATGATTGTGCCTTTGATTGCAGCGACTTTGCGCGATGCGCTGGTCAGTCAGCCGGCCGCCCTGCGCGAGGCTGCGGTTGCGCTGGGAGCAAGCCGTTTTGAGACCATGCGGACCGTGCTCCTGCCGGCGACGCGACGCGTGCTTATCGGATCCAGTATTCTTGCCACCGGCCGTGCGCTTGGTGAGACCATGGCGGTCCTGATGGTCAGCGGCAACGCCCTGAACTATCTGCCTAGCAACATTTATACGCCGATCTCCACCATGGCCTCGTTCATCGTCTCGCAACTTGACAGCGCGCTACAGGACCCGACCGGTATGGCAGTGAGTTCGCTTGCAGAGGTGGCTCTGGTCCTCTGCGTGATTTCCATCGTTGTAAACGGTTTTGCCCGCATTCTGCTCTATTACGAAGGGCGCCAGAGAGCGAGGGTGGTCTGATGGGACTGTCTGCAATTGAAGTCCGCGACGCAGTCTTACGCACGGGAAGCGGCCGTGTCCTCAGGCGCCGCCTCTTCGATTACCTTGGATGGGGGTTGTGCGCGCTCGCCTTTCTTCTCCTGGGGAGCGCCATGATGTGGATCCTGGCAGTAGTATTCCTGCGTGGCTCGAGTGCAATCAACCTCAGCGTCGTCACCCACATCACGGAGGGTTACGGCGGCGGGCTTCTCAACGCTATCGAAGGTACCCTGGTCCTGGCTCTTGGCGGCATCGCTCTGGCTGCGCCGCCAGGTCTTGCGGCTGGCATTTATCTGGCGGAATTCGATCGCGGGCGTCTGGCGCCGATCATCCGTTTCCTGGCGGATGTCCTGGTCGGCGTTCCTTCAATTGTGATTGGCTATTTCGGCTATGTCACCATGGTGGTTGCCCTCGGCTGGAAGTTTTCGGTTGCGGCCGGCAGTGTTGCTCTTGCCATTATTTCGCTCCCCTACATCTGTCGTACTACGGAAATGGCGCTTCGCCAGGTACCGAGAGCGCTGCGCGAGGCCGCATATGCGTTGGGGGCCGGCGACGGCAGGGTGACCATGGGCATCTGCGTCCCGGCGGCGCTCCCCGGCATTCTGACCGGCATTCTTCTTGCGCTGGCCATTTCAGTCGGCGAGACTGCGCCCTTGCTCTATACCGCCGGATGGTCCAACTATCTCTGGACGGGTCATTTCACCAATGAACCGATTGGCTATCTAACCTATGCTATCTGGGCTTTCATCACTGAGCCCTTCGAAACCGCCCATGCGCTTGCCTATGCGGCGGCCTTCTTTGTGACTTTCTTCGTGTTGGTAATCAGCATCCTGACGCGCATGGTGCTGGACGAAAATGCAGGATGGCGTCGTCTGAGACCCTGGGAGAGACGGAAGGCGTGACCCTGTTCACCTGCGGCTGTACAAAACCGAGTGCTTTGCCGATGGCATCCGGGTTGTTCTTGCTGATGTTGGCACTTGTTGCTAACATGGTGGCACGGCTGCTTCCTCACTAAGGAGTCCGATGCTGCGAGGGCAATCCGATGAGTAATTTAACCGAATCTGAGGTGATTACCGGAGTGCCGGGATCCGAGAGAATTATTCAGGACTCTGAAAGGGAAGTCAGTGAGTCTACGCTGAAACTTTCTGTCAGCCATCTAGACTTTTACTACGGCCCGCGCCAGGTCCTTTTTGACGTCTCATTGAACATTGCCGACCGGCAAATTACGGCGCTGATCGGGCCGTCGGGCTGCGGGAAGTCAACCTTTCTGCGCACCCTGAACCGCATGCATGAGATCATTCACGGTACACGCTCGGAGGGAAAAGTCCTTTTGGACGGCCAGGACATTTTTGAATTGGACGTCGTCAGGTTACGGCGGCGCGTGGGGATGGTATTAAAGAAATCCAATCCTTTTCCCAAGTCCATTTTCGAGAATGTGGCCTATGGTCTGAAGATTAACAAGATGGGCGGACGTGGGCTGATTGAGGAAGTAGTGCAAAAAAGCCTTCGCCGCGCCGCTCTGTGGGACGAAGTCAAAGACCATCTCCACAAATCGGCCTATTCACTCTCCGGTGGACAGCAGCAACGGCTGTGTATTGCCCGCGCCCTTGCCGTTGATCCGGAAGTTCTTCTGCTGGATGAACCTTGTTCGGCGCTCGATCCCATTGCGACCTCAAAGATTGAAGAACTTCTCCTGAACCTTGCTTCCAGTTGCACCATTGTGATCGTTACGCACAATATGCAACAGGCGGCACGGGTGGCGGACCAGACGGGATTTTTCCTGCTTGGAAAGCTCATCGAGTTCAACAAGACGGAGATCATTTTCAAGAATCCCGCGCGGAAAGAGACGGAAGACTATATTACCGGCCGGTTTGGTTAACGGCGGGGGAGCGGCTATTGCGCCATTTTGAAATCCAACTTGACGAGTTGCGGAAGAAGCTGCTGGAGATGAGCGGCTTGGTTGAGTCGTCCATCTACCGCAGCGTCCTGGCCCTGGTGGAAAAGGATGAGGACCAGGTCCGCCAGGTGATGGAAAATGAGGTTCGCGTCAATCGAATGCAGATCGAGATTGATGATTTGGCGACCGGTCTGCTGGCCCTGCAGCAGCCCATGGCCACCGATCTGCGCTTTATCACCTCTTCCATCAAGATCAACAGCGACCTGGAGCGCATGGGCGATCACGCCGTGAACATTGCGGAGCGGGCCCGCTCGCTGATGCACGAGCCCACCATCAAGCCCTTGATCGACCTTCCGCAGATGGCCAATCTGGTTCAATCCATGCTGCGCGAGAGCCTGGACGCTTTCATCAAAAAGGACGCCAATCTGGCGCGCTGCGTGCTCAAGTCCGACGACGCAGTGGACCAGATGCGCGACACGGTCTACGACGAACTGGTGCAGTATATGGAGGCGGAGCCCTCGGAGATTCGCGGATGCATCCACCTGATGTTTGTGGCCCGCAACCTGGAGCGCATTGCGGACCACGCCACCAATATTGCTGAAGACGTCGTGTTCCTGGTGGAGGGCGCTGACGTGCGCCACCACGCCGAAGCCTTCAAATAGCCGCGGGCATTTCCAAACCTTCGGACCTCTCCGGCGCCCGGCAACTCCGCCGTTTTCCAGCCTGCAACGGCGCCGCCGCCGTGCCTCACGCCTGCGAAAGTTGACGCTAACTTCCCTGTGATAAGATGAATTCCTTCATGCCTCCTCAGGGCACGCTTCGCACCCGTTCAGACGCAGCAGGCCGCTGGCTCATCGCCATCGCCGTCATGGCAAGCGCCGTGATGGAACTGGTCGATACGTCTGCGGTGAACGTCAGTCTCCCGTACATCGCAGGGAACCTATCCGCCTCCGTGAGCGAGGCCACCTGGGTGCTCACCTCCTACCTGGTGGCGAATGCTGCCGTCCTGCCTATCACCGGCTGGCTGGCAAATTACATGGGCCGGACGCGCCTGCTGATGCTTGCGGTGACCCTCTTCACGATTTCGAGCGTCCTATGCGACCTGGCGACCAGGGCTTTCATGCCGCTGGGATATGCGCAGGATGCTCTTCTTTAAGGCCCTCACCGCAGCCGCCGGACTGTTCGGGTTCTCCCTGCTGAATCTCAGCGCCGGGCCGTGGAACTTTGTTCTGCCTGGGGCCGTCATGGGACTTAGCTTTTCATTTATTTTTGTTCCTCTGGCCACCATTACGGTCGATCCCATTCCCGCCGAGCAGATGGGATACGCCACCAGCATCATCGCCCTGATGCGCAACCTTGGCGATGGCCCCAGGGATGACGCGAGATATTCTTTTCAGCATTTTTGATGCCGAAGTGTTATACTAAAAAAGCTTGATCAGTTTTTGTGACCGAATACCATTGAACCCTAGAGGCCACAGGATCTCCGATTTTGTGGCGTTTCTTGTTTTTGGAGAGTGGTTGCGAGAGCGGAACAAGTTAATTTCAATGCAACAAAGGAAACAGTAGAACACTTATGGACAAAGAACAAGGAACAGTAAAATGGTTCAATGACTCGAAGGGCTATGGATTTATCCAGCGCGCATCGGGTGATGATGTTTTTGTGCACCACTCCGCCATCCTGGCGGAAGGGTTTAAGTCGCTAGCCGAAGGTGAGGCCGTGGAATTTGAGGTCACCAAGGGCCCCAAGGGGCTGCAGGCAGCGAACGTAACAAAACTCTAAAAGGAACCTTCGTTTTAGGCCCGCGTCCGGCAGGGCCTGCCGGACGCGGGCTGAAACCCTCCACCAAGGACATCCCAATGTCCATGCAAATTCAATATCTTGGGTTCGAGCTCAGGGCGAGTGGCAGAGATTACTCCTACCGCGTCGTCAACCCCAAAGAAGGGGACCGCGAGTTCGTTCTGAGTATTTCCAACCGGGCCTTTTCAGAGCACCACTTTCCCTATCAGGACGCTGCCGCAATCTGCTATCGGAAATTGCAAAGGGCGCTGCACTCGGAAAGCCCTGAGAATCCTATCCCTCACCGCGCCGCTTTATCCGATCAGGAACTCGACGAGTACATGGTGAACCGCCGCCCGGTCAGAAAGCGAACCTGGTAGGTCGCGGCAAGACCGGATTACCCTCAAGTTTCTTCGCTCAGAATCGAAAGCCATCCGATAATCTCAATTGGCCAACCCTGGATCGGCCCGGAATTCTTTGGGTCAGGGCATCTTTTTTCCCGGATCATTTGGCATTGCTTAGCGGTAATACGCGGCGCGCAGCAATGTGACATTTATCACGTCAGTGGGTGAGTACGCTCACTGAAAGTTTGCGCGCTGAGGTCTAGCGTGAAATTGAAGGTAGGCGCTGGCTTCAGGCAGGGTTAGCAGCGTGTCTTCACCTTCAGTTGGCCCCATGATGGCGCGCCAGCGCCACCGGTTGTGTGAAAGGAGCATGACCATGGCGGGCAAACACCTGGCTGTAAAGTCCCAAGAGTATCCGGTTCCCTTCAAGGTCACGGAAATCCAGAAAATCTTTGACCGCATGGGTGAAATGCACGACATGATTTCGCGCCGTGCATTCGAGTTGTTTGAGAAGGGAGGCAGGAACTTCGGCCGCGACCTCGATCACTGGTTCAAGGCGGAGTCGGAGTTGCTGCATCCGGTCAGCATCAGTATTGAGGAGACCGAGGAAGGTCTCAAAGTGCAGGCGGAAGTTCCGGGTTTTAAAGCGGAGGAATTGGAGGTCAGCGTTGAACCGTACCGCCTGACGATCGCCGGAAAGCGGAAAACTGAAAAGGAAGAAAAGAAGAAGGGGAAGACGGTTTATTCCGAACGCGGCGCGGAAAGGATGCTGCGCGTTGTCGAGCTGCCGGTCGAAGTGAACACGGAAGCGGTCGGAGCCGTGCTGAAGGACGGAGTGCTGGAATTTACGATGCCGAAAGTGGCTCCGGCAAAGAAGATCGCCATCGAGAAACCGGCAGCCTGAGACCCATTCGGAGCCGCCCGGCGGGAAGGGGGCGTGCCATCCCCGGAGGCGGGGAAAATGGCTGCCAGCTTCCTTCCCGCAGGCGGAAGCACCAGCACGGCAGCAGGACTGCGAGGAAGAGGAGGCTGAAATGAAAGGCAAGCCAACCTGGAAACCCGCCGGCCTTTCCGCAAATAAATGGCAAAAGCCGGGACCCCGCCGGCGTCCGGACCAGTCGCCATCGCCCATGCGGCCGGCCCCAAGACCCTTCGAGGCACCTTCCCGATTCAGGCAGGCTCCCTCGAAACGGAAACCCTGAGGCTCTCTCGCGGAGCTGGTTCTAACAGCAAGGGAAGGAGGATGTGATGTCAATGTCTCAACGATTGCAGGAATTCCTCGATTCCAAAAATGTCCGCTTTGAATTGCTTCCTCACTACCCGGCGTTCCCTGCCCAGAAGACGGCGCAATCGCTGCATGTTTCCGGCAAGCACTTTGCCAAGTCGGTGATTCTGCATGCAGACGGGCGCCTGGTGATGGTGGTTCTCCCCGCGTCGCACCGGCTGAACCTTCATGACCTCAGGCAGGAACTCGAAGTCACGCAGATCGAGATGGCGCCGGAAAGCGAGGTGGAAAAGATCTGCGAGGATTGCGAGCTGGGCGCTTTCCCTCCGTTCGGACACCTCTATGGCATGGAAACCTGGGTGGACCGTACGCTCAGCAAATCGGAAGCAATTGTGTTCAACGCCGGTACGCACACAGAAGCCATCCGCATGAAGTACGCCGACTATGCTGAACTTGAAAATCCCCTGATGGCAAGCTTTGCCAACCCGGAATCACTGGCAGCTTGACTGCAGCCGGCTGAAGTGTGCGACCTGAAATACGGCCCAAGTGGCCGTCCTTTTGAAAGTTCAACTCCTCTTTTTTTTCTTGCGAGAAGAGGGGATTCAGCAGTGACGGGCACGGCCCTCGAATAACCGTGGGCGCGCGGCCCTCCTGGAATATCACCAGAAACAAAAAAGGGCGGTTTTTCGCCGCCCTTTTTTGCGTTCCGTTCTTTAATCGGACACCCGTGATCGGGCCTCAGAAGAGTTCCCTATAGTTAGGGAGCCGCTCACCCAAAACTGCCGGGCAACTTTGGCTATCTCTCCGTCCTGCCCGCTACGGCCCGGATCCTGGCCGTCCTGCCATCAGGTTCACCGGGTCTCCGAAGCCCAGTCTCTTTCCCGCACCACCCTCCACTTACTTAGATGTGCCACCCGCCCCGGAGGTTAACCTTCCTTATTCTGATTTTACGGCCTCGGCCAGAGAAATAGGTTCCTTTACGAAGACCAGGTGCCCAATGCCGGCAAGCAGCGCCACGCCGGCGGCCACCAGCAGCGCCGACTGGAAGGATGCCGTGGCCTGGACCATGTATCCGGTGACCGTGGGGGCCAGTGTGCCGCCGAGGTACCCGCCGAAATTCTGGATGGAACCCAGCGACGCGGCATAGTTTCGCGGTGCTGCGACCGTGGCCATGGCCCAGGCGGCGGTGCTCCCGGCCATGATGAGAAACATGGAAATGGAAGTGTAGACTACCGGCCACAGAGTGCTGGGACTGTATGCTGCCAGGACGGTGCACAGGACTACTGCGGCCAGGGAGCAGACCAGGGGAATCTTGCAACTGTTGATGGTAGAAAAACCGCGCCGTGAAAGCACGTCGCAAACACGGCCTGCGATCACGCTGCCCACCACCCCGCCGGTGAATGGAATGGCGGCGATCCAGCCGGTTCTGGCAATGCTGAGGTGCCATTGGATTTCGAGGTACTGGGGCAGCCAGGCAAAGTAGAGCCAGGACATGTAGACGATGCCAAAAAATCCGCAGACCATTCCCCAGGTTGTGCTGAGCCCGAACAGCCGTCCCCACTGCCGCCACGCCATCGGCGGTGCTTCACGCGCTGTGCCGGAGAGATATTCCCGTTCCGCGCCTGTCAGGGGCAGGTGTCTGGGGTCGCGATGCAGGCTGTAGAAGGCGAAGGCGACCGCCAGTCCCACCAGCCCCATGGTGACGAACATCCAGCGCCAGCCGAGATGGATCATGAGAATGGTGAGAAGCGGGGCGGAAATAGCCGTTCCCAGGCTGCTCGAGCAATTCCAGATGCCGGTGGCCAGGCCCCGGTCGCGGGGAGCAAACCAGTCCGTCACGATGCGGGCGCAGCTTGGATACTGCGGCGATTCGCCCACGCCCAGCAAGCCGCGCACTGCCAGAAACTGCCGGAAACTGGAAACCATTCCGCCCAGCACCTGGGCGAATGACCAGAGGGCCAGCCCGGCGGCAAGCACCAGGCGCGCGCCCAGGCGGTCGACCACGGCCCCCGCCGGCAACTGGCAGAATGCGTAAACCAGCAGAAACGCCGAGAGCAGAACGCCGCTGTGGGCAATCGAAATGCCCAGGTCGTGCCGGATGAGCGGCAGACCCACCGCCAGGCTGGCCCGGTCAACGTAATTGATCACCCCGCTGAGAATCAGCAGGACCAGCGCCGTCTTTTGAATGCGCCGGACGCGGGCCGATGCAGCAGGGACCGCCGAATGGGGTCCGCCGCGCGGTAATCCCGGGTTTTTGTCAAGGCCAATGGATGGCATCGTGAACAGGCTTGAGAGTATGAGGCCGTATCCAGTATAAGACAATACCAACTGTGAAAAACCAAAAGGCCGGCTCATAGGTTTTTTGTGGCGGCGTTGTTTGGGCCCGAAGAAACAAAGCACCGTGAAGAGTGCTACCGCCAGGTTCCACGACGCCTGTCCCGCCCCGCAGGCCTGATATAGTAAAAGAGTGTGCAAATCAGCCCGCGCGATGCGCGGGGCGGCGCGCCTGAGTTCATGTCATGATCCAACTTTCTACAGCCGGAAAGCAGTTTGGCCCCAAGGTCTTGTTCGAAGGCCTCGACTGGCTACTGACGCCGGGCGACCGCATCGGCCTGGTGGGCGGAAACGGCACCGGCAAGACGACCCTGCTGAAGGTGCTGGCCGGCCTTGAAACGCTTGATGAAGGCAGCATCTCCACAGCCAAAGGCATCACCCGGGGATACCTGCCGCAGGACGGCCTTGCCTTCGCCGGCCGCAGCGTGCTTGAGGAGTGCCTTTCGGTGTTCGGGGACCTGCTCGAGATGGAAAAGGAGTTGGAGTCGCTCATGCATCGCATGGCGGAACTTGACCCCGAGGGGGAAGAATACGCGCAAGTGGCGGAGCGCTACCACGCGATCGAGACGGAGTTCCAGCAGCGCGACGGCTATTCACTGGAAGCGCAAGCGGGCGCCGTACTCAACGGCCTGGGGTTTTCGCGCGAGGACCAGGCGCGTCCGACCACGGAATTTTCAGGCGGCTGGCAGATGCGCATCGCCCTGGCCAGGCTGCTGCTGATCCGGCCCAATCTGCTGCTGCTGGACGAGCCCACCAATCACCTTGATCTCGAAGCTCGCAACTGGCTTGAGCAGTATCTCGCGAGTTATCCCCACGCCTTTGTCCTGGTCTCGCACGACCGCTATTTTCTCGACGTGGCGGTGAACAAGATTGTTGAAATCTGGAACCGGCGCGCCTGGTTTTACACCGGCAACTACGACCGCTATCTCAGCCAGAAAGAAGAGCGCAAAGCCCAGATGGAATCGGCTTACAGAAACCAGCAGGAACGCATCCACCATCTGGAAGTTTTCATCAACCGCTTCCGCTATCAGGCCACCAAGGCGCGGCAGGTGCAGAGCCGCATCAAAGAGCTGGAAAAGATCGAACGGATCGAGCTGCCGCCCGAAGAAAAAACCATTCACTTCTCGTTTCCGCAGCCCCCGCCCAGCGGGCGCATGGTGGCGGAGTTCAAAGGCGTGGCCAAGAGCTATGGCGCGAAGCAGGTATTCGCGGGCGTCGATTTTGTCATCAACCGCGGCGACCGCGTGGCCCTGGTGGGCGTGAACGGCGCCGGGAAATCAACCTTGATCAAGCTGTTGGCCGGCGCGGAGCCGGTGACGGCCGGCGACACCCGCCTGGGCCACAATGTGGAAGCGGATTACTTTGCCCAGGACCAGTACAAGGCACTCGATCCGGAGGCCCGCCTCATCGATGACATCGGCACCGTGGCGCCGGCGGCGCTGAGCGGCCAGACGCAGCTTCGGTCGCTGCTGGGAAGTTTTCTGTTTTCCGACGACGAAGTGTTCAAGCGCATCAAGGTGCTTTCCGGCGGGGAGCGCAACCGCTACGCCCTGGCGCGCATGCTGTTGCGCCCCGCGAATTTCCTGCTGCTCGATGAGCCCACCAATCACCTGGATCTGCGGGCCAAAGACGTGCTGCTGGAAGCGTTGCAAAAATACAACGGCACGGTGGTGTTTGTTTCGCACGACCGCTACTTTATCGACAGGCTGGCCACGCGCGTTTTCGAAATCGGCGGCGGAGAAGTCCACGACTACCCGGGCAATTATGAGGATTATCTCTGGCAGAAAGAGGGGCGCGCCCCTCGCCTGGACGAACCGGAACCTGAACCGGCGCCCGCCGCGCCCGCCGGCGGCAATGGCCATCCCACGGAGCCCGAAGAGCAACCGAAAAAACTCAATCCGATTCTGTTGCGCCGCATGCAGGACCGCGGAGAAGAGCTTGAAGAGGCGATTGCGCGGGCGGAAGCGGAAATTACTTCCTGCGAGCTGGAACTCGCCGATTTCAGGAGCGCCGAGGAATCCATCCGCCTTTCCGGACGGATCGACGAACTGCGCCGCGGCATCAAGGAAATGACCCGCGAGTGGGAAGAGATCGAGATGGCCCTCGGTGAATCCTCTGGGCAGCGCTGAACCCTGGGAAAAGTCGAACGCCCGCGGAGATAAGTCTCTTCCGCTCCGCGAAGCCTTCCCGGCCTATCGGGCCGCCGGCCAACTACTGTTCCAGGGAGAAGCTCACATCAATTTCCGTCTCCACCTCCACGGGATTGCCGTTCAAGAGTGTCGGTTGATATCGCCATCCTTGGACGGCTTCCAGCGCGGCTTTTACCAGAAGCGGGTGGCCGCTGATAACCTTCAGCCCCTTGATCGTGCCGTCTGCGGCAATCAGGGCTTCCAGATGCACGGTGCCTTGAATCCGGGCCATTCTGGCAAGCTGAGGATAGTCTGGCTTGGGACCGTAGATGAGCCGGGCTGCTTCCACGTCCCCGCCCCGCCGAATGCGTTTGATCGTCTTAGGTTTCGCCGGGGGCGGCGCTGCGGGTATGCCAATCAGGCTGTTGATCACTCCGTCCGATTGTCCGCCGGGCAGGATGCCCACGCTTCCCACCACTCCTACGCTGCCGGAAGGCGGAGTGGGTTGATGCTTGAAATGGGCAATGGTTTTCGGGATCACCGTCGGAGCTTTCTCCAGATCTTCGATGGTCACCTCTTGTGCAACGTTCCTGGGGGGAGCAGCGGCGGGCGGAGGGGCCGCCGTGGGCGGCGCGGGCATCGGCATGAAAGAGAGCGAGGCTTTGGGCAACGCCTGTGTGCGAACCAGCGGAGCAATCACCATCAACCCGATGGCCATCACCTCGATCAGATAGGCCATTGGAAACGTGGCGCGCTTCCAGTCGTTGGTTCTTGCCGCAGTATAAACCAAGTAGGCGATAAAGCCGATGGCGTTCAACAGCAACGTCAGCGACATCCACGGCCAAGTGCGCAGCCCCGAATGCCGCGAGTCTGCGTACACATACACCAGCATCAGCGCGGAAAAGAAAATCGCCGCCGCCAGAACCAACGACTGCGTTGCCAGCACTCTGGCCGTCAGCGGCTCCACCAACGGCAGTCCGAACCAGCCCAGGCAGAAGCCTGCCACAGCCGCAGCCGCCGTCGTCAGCCAGTGCCGCCCCTTCAACACTGATTCCCGGGTCGGCGACGAATCGAGCAGTGTATCACTGAGCATTTCTCCACCTCCCTCACCGCGCACCGACCCTGCGTCGTGGTGTCGACGGTGTGTGTGACCAAACGTCATGCCGCGGACGATCAAAGGCAGGTGCGTGACGCCGTTCCCGTTCACCCCTCCGCGCACAGGGCACACTGCACCCTGCGCGTGCCGCCCGCGGTTTCCGCAAAACGTCCCGCACCGCCGGGGTCACCGGCAATCAAACATCACTTTCCTGGCTAGCCAATCGATCTTCGGTTTGCGAAAAGGGCCTTATCGCTACTGCGCTTTCCCCTTACTGAATATATAGACACCACAGCCCCGCGCGAAGTTCCAGAAATGTTCTTGTGTGACGATGGGCCGTTAAGCACGTTGAATGATGGAAAGGGTTGCCGGATGATCCGCCGCGTGCAAAACTCTTTCTTGTCCGCTCACATCAGTTGGAGAAGCCAATCAGTTTACAAATGGAAGTCTTTACTTCTGACGGGCTTGAAATGTTCGCCTCCGGCATTCTGGAAAGGAACAGTGATTTATGAAGGTCACAATCAAAGTTGCCAGGCAGCAGCCCGGCGCCACGCTGCCGCGCTACGCCCATTCCGGGCCTTTTGGCGACCTTGCCGCCGATCTCTATGCGGCCGAGGCCGTCACGCTGGCCGGCGGCGAAACCCGGGCGGTCTCGACGGGTTTGGCTTTCGAGTTCCCTGCTGAATTCGGCGCGCTGGTCCAGGACCGCTCGGGCCTGGCGCTCAAAGGCATCTCCACGCTGGCCGGCGTCATCGATCCCGGCTATCGCGGCGAACTCAAAGTGGTGATCACCAACCTGGGCAGCCAGCCGTTTGAAATCAATGCGGGCGACCGCATTGCCCAGCTCCGCATCGTTCGCCGGATTGAAGCCGAGTTCACCGAGGCCGAATCGCTCGCTGAAACCCAGCGCAACGCCCGCGGCTTCGGCAGCACCGGCAAGTGAGGCGGCCTGCGTCTCCGGCTTTTGCAGTTGCTGCGCCGGGCTGCAGCCCGGCATCTGCCGCCCTGAAGGTTGCCGCGAGTGCGCCTGAGAGCGCGTTTGGTCGGAGAGGTGGAAGTCCTCTCCAAGTCAACGTAACTTGTAACCCCCCGATCCGTTGATAAGGCGGCGGAAGGGTTGAGTCGCTGCGGTTTTCGGCGGGTCAGCATGGAATTGGCTCGCGGGCGACAACTGTGAGCTCGGCTTGAGCGGGGCAGTTACG
>JAJYJL010000606.1 GCA_021789565.1 Acidobacteriota bacterium | reverse complement strand
GATATGCCTGTTCAGGGCGACTCGCAGGGGACCCCCGTTGCGAGTTGGGGCATGAATACCCGGATCAAGGTGATCCTGATTGCGTTGGCTGTGCTGATGGTTGCGGAGATCTACTCGATTAGCCGGGTTGTGGCAATGGGGAAGGCTTTCCAGGTTCAGAATGAGAAAACGCGGAACGAACTGACCGCCCAGTTTAACGACCAACTCTCAGCCAAGCTTCTTTCGATAGAGCATTCTAATCAGGAGCAGCTTGAGGCGCTGAAAGTGGAGCTGGATCACGCTTCGCAGCACTTGGGCGCGCAGCGGGTAGAAATCCGTCGCGCGCGGGCGATGGTTTCGCAACTCCAAACGGAGCACGCTCAACAGTTGAATAACCTCAAGCACGAGATCGCGCTGAAGGCGGACCAGCAACAGCTTGGGGCTCTGAGTGCGGACGTCTCGGATACAAAGAGCGACCTGAACAAGACCAAAAAGAATGTGGACGACCTGGCTAACCGGTTTGGCATGACGCGCACCCAGTTTGGCACTCTGATCGCGCGCAACCACGATGAGATTGATGCTCTTCGGAAGCTGGGCCAGCGCGACTACTATGAATTCACGCTTGTGCGGCATCATCCCATTCACATGGCGAGTATCGGCCTGGATTTAAAAAAGACCAACAAGAAGCACCACCGCTTTACGGTAGATATACTGGTTGATGACATCTGGATCCGGAAAGATCATCGAACGATTAACGAACCGATCTTTTTCACCACTCGAAGCTCGCGAACGTTCTGCGAACTGGTGGTCAACAAAGTGGACAAGAACGTCATCTCCGGATATATTAGTACACCGAAGAACATGACCCAGATGGCTTCGCGATCGGAGGGATCGCAGTAGCGGTTGGGTGATGTTTGAAGGCACCTGAGAAGCGGGTCACACGCGGGTTAGCGATCCTGAAACAATGGGCTGAATTACGCCCTTTGGATACTCTTCCCGGGTCCTGAAAACCAGCTGGACAGAGCGCCAGGGTCCGGCCATGAAACCGGTTGCGGAGGTGAATCATGGTCAAGCGCGCTCTGTTGGTCATGTCCCTTGTCACTTTGAGCGCTTGGGCGGGAACGGCGGCAACCTTCACCGTTCCGCCTGGCACTATCCTGAATTGCAGACTTTCCCAGACCTTGTCCACGGCAGTGAACTCACAGGGGCAGTTGTTTGCCGCCACCATTGCCGAGCCGCTCGTCATCAGCGGAAACCAGATTGTTCCGGCCGGGGCTACCATTCGTGGAAGGATCGGCAGTCTGACCCGGCCGGGCCACATCAAGGGCGTGGGGAAAATGCTGCTCGTCCCCGAAACGCTTGCGTTTCCGAACGGACAGACCTTTACCATGGGCGCCGTTCTGCTGCATGCTTACGGTGCCCCCGATGCCAGCATCGCAAACCCCGAAGGGGTGATTCGGGGGCCGAATGCCCGCCTGCGCGACCTTAAGGAGGTTGGTATTGGGGTCGGTGGCGGGGGCCTGCTGGGCACCATGATCGGCGGCTTTCACGGCGCTTTTGTGGGAGGCATGATCGGCGACGCCGCGGCCCTGGTGGACAGTTTTCGCCGCCGTGGTCCGGACCTGACGCTGCCCAGGGGCACGGAACTTAAATTTCAATTAAGCCGGCAGTTGGTGGTTACGCGTTCACCGGTTGCAGAATACAGCCTGAGCTCACGATAATCGCACGGTTCCGCGCTTGCGGGACCACCCCACATCGTGCCGCACTGCTCGTCCATCAGGAACTGATGTATTTTGCGTAGAGCCCACGGGCGACTGCGGGGTCCTGTGTACCCTTGATGATGGCTCGGCCGTCCGGAAAGACCGTCATCTCGTAGCCGTCGAAGGAAAACTTTAACAGGTAGTTGTTAGCCCTCACGTTTCCAAAATGTTCGAGGTGCGATTTAAGAACGCCCAGATCCAGATTTCGAGATTCACGGTGACGAATCTGGACCGCGTCCCTGCCGCAGAGTGTTGTAGGGAAAAGTTCCCCTTTTTCCAGGTGAGTGAAAACCCTTTGGCCGCATGCCCGGCAGTCGGGATCGCGTTTTGGCCTGACCTGTTGCGTGCGGTTGTGCCAGATGTCAAATCCGAAGAGCGTCCTGTGCAGGTCCTGCTGATGTCCCAGCAGGATCTTTAAAGCTTCGGTCACCTGGATGGCCGAAGTCCAGGCGGCCGCTGGCCCGATCACTCCAACTGTGTCGCAGGTTTCGTGCAGTCCCGCGGGCGCATCCGGGAAGACGCAGCCCAGGCAAGGCCCCCGGCCTGGCAGGATAGTCATGGTAACGGCCGAACTCGCCACCGCGGCTCCGTAAATCCAGGGTATTTCCAGCTTGACGGCAACGTCATTCAGCAGATAGCGTGCTTCAAAATTGTCGGTCCCGTCCAGGATGACGTCGAATCCGCGAACAAGGTCTTCAATGTTGCGGCTGGTTGCGTCAGCCACTACGCCTTCCGTCTGAACGTCGGAATTGATCTGCCTCAGCTTGCGCTCAGCCGCTACTGCTTTGGGAAGGTTCGCCTGGGCGTCGTTTTCATCAAACAGGCATTGGCGCTGCAGATTGCTCTCTTCAACGTAGTCGCGGTCAACAATGCGCAGGGTGCCGACACCGGCCCGGACCAGCGCATTCGCCTGGGCCGTTCCCAGCGCGCCACATCCCACAATGACGGCCCTCGAGGCGAGCAACTTCCTCTGGCCTTCTTCGCCGATCGGGCGGAAGAGGATCTGACGGGAATATTTTTCCTGGTTCATCGTTTGCGAACTTATCGTCTTCATTATAACCCTTATATTTTCCAGACCGGTGCGTACGGAAATTACTCCTCGACGCAGGTTTGTGTGGGGTAGATGATAATAACAAGGGCACTTTCACGGCAGCGGCATGCTGAATGTTTATGAACGACAATCCCTTTGAATTCGCGCGCCGAGCGATGGTTGAACGGCAGTTGCGCCACCGGGGAATTCGCGCCGAGCGTGTATTGCAAGCCATGTATGAAGTGCCTCGCCACGAGTTTGTGCCTCTGCTCGATCAGCAGGAGGCGTATGAGGACCGGCCAATTGCAATCGGTGACGGGCAAACCATTTCGCAGCCTTACATGGTAGCAGCCATGACAGAGGCCGCACAGGTTGAGTTCGGAGACAGAGTGCTGGAAATTGGCACCGGTTCGGGCTACCAGGCTGCAGTTCTCTCGCACCTGGGAGCTGAAGTGATAACTCTGGAACGGATTACGCGCTTGGCTGATGCCGCGCGGGAACGGCTTACCCGCCTGGGGTACCGCTGCACCCAGGTTATTCTTGCGGACGGTAGCGAGGGCTACCCAGCGGGAGCGCCCTACACGGCCATTGTCGTGACCGCTGCCGCGCCTGCAGTGCCCCAGGTACTCGTCAGCCAGTTGGCCGATGGCGGCCGGCTGGTAATTCCTGTTGGAACGCTTCAGTTACAAACGCTTCAGGTGATTTCCAAACATGCCGATGAACTTATTGTTCGCAACCTGGACCCTTGTCAGTTTGTTCCTCTGGTCGGCAAACAGGCCTGGCCGCAACAAACCCGTTAGCGTGGTGTTCCGCCATGGTCTGGAGATCGTAGCGTCGCCATTCTGGCGTCGTTTGCCGGCTGTAAGCTCCTATGCGGACAGTGATTCAAGTGCCGGATTAGAATTGTTATAGAGACGTCACTTGAGCTTGAATTCCATTGCAATTTGCGGAGTGAACGGACTATAGTCTGGCCCCTATGGCTGACCCGTATCTGAGCATCGTGATCCCTGCCTACAACGAGGCGTTGAGGCTTGCAGGAACCCTCGAGGACGTGCGGAAATTTATCGCATCAAAGCCTTTTGAAACTGAGGTGGTGCTGGTGGACGATGGGTCGAGCGACGGCACGCTGGAACTCTTCAAGGAATTCCAATCCATTTGGCCTGGCACTCGCGTGCTTTCGAATGGGGTCAACCGCGGGAAAGGATTCAGCGTACGGCGGGGTGTTTTGGAAGCACGGGGCAAAGTCATCCTTTTCACAGACGCTGACCTGTCCGCTCCAATCGAGGAAGCGGACAAACTGCTTGCCGCGCTGGAGTCTGCAGCCGCTGATGCCGCCATCGGTTCGCGAGCGCTCGATCGGAAGTTGATTGGAGTTCACCAGCCGTGGCGCCGGGAGTATGCCGGCCGATGCTTCAACCTGCTGGTACGGTTGTTTACCGGGCTCAGGATTCACGACACTCAGTGCGGGTTGAAGTTGTTCCGCAGGGATTCCACACGGCGGGCTTTTGAGTTGCAGAAAGTTGAGGGGTTTGGCTTTGACGCGGAGGTGCTTTTTCTGATCCGGAAATTTGGCGGAAAGATTGTGGAAGTGCCGGTTCGATGGAATGATAATCCTGCCACAAAGGTCCACTTTATTCGCGATTCCATCCGTATGTTTCTCGATCTGATTGTGCTCCGCTGGCGAGCCTGACGCGGCCGTAATTTCACTTAGCATTTTTCTCTTCTGATTGCAGATTTTTTCTTGACTCTGCCGCGGCAGCCTCTTAATATCTGAATCACGCTAGAAAGGAGGTGATCCATGCAAATTGAAAGTAACTGTAGCGAGGGTGCTGAGGCTTAGGCGCTCGCTAGTGCTTGTTTGTAGGACCTCTCCCTAGCTAAGAGAGGAAGAAAGGCACGGCGCAGTCGGCGCCTGTTCCCAAGAGCATTTGGGAGGCCAATCTCAATCAGTATCCGACCCCTGGTCTTGCCAGCGAAACAAGGCCAGGGGTTTTTCATTTGTACGACAGGGGCTTGTAGATCCAGCTGCTTTTGCAGACGAGCTCAAAATGCAGGAATCGCACTAGCCCTTCTTGCGGGATGAAGGTGGCTGCTGCCTTTTAAACCAATCGAAGGCGTCAGCAACGATGATGGCGGCTTTTGGTGTGATTCGGTAGAGCGGCAGTTCTTCGCGCTTTACCCATCGGGCGTCCAGAACGTCACTTCCGGATTTCAACCGGCCCCCGGTGGGGCGGCAGGCGTAATCGATGATGACGTAGTGGTATTGGATCCGCTCGCCATTTTTCTGGATGCGGTCAAACACGGTAAGAGCCTCCATTGGACGGACCTTCAACCCTGTTTCCTCCAGGACTTCCCGCTTTACCCCCTCCTTCAGGCTTTCTCCAAGCTCCACCATGCCGCCGGGGATGGACCATTCTCCCTTCAGTGGCTCGCGGCCGCGTCGGATCAGGAGTACACAGTCGCCTCGAATGACCACTCCTCCTACTCCGACAATCGGGTGCTTGGGATATTCACGTTTCATAACAGGTGCCTTTCTGGTTGTTCACGTTGAGTGCTTCTGGCTATTCTTATTAATTTGAAAATACAGTAGTTATATGTTCAATCCTGCAAGATCATGCCGCAGAAGAAATCCTTCTTCGCCATCCCCAACACCGGATTTTAAGGCATTCTAACCATCCTGCGGCTAAGAGATTTTATGAAAACAGAAGAGCGGGGCAGAAGTGGGCCTGTGGAGGTACGATTTTCCGGCGAAATGAAGCCGCAGGAGCTTTGTTGTGGTTGCTTGATTAGGCGCTTGCCTCTTTGGAACTCCTTCAAAACGCACGTCCGGCATCCAAATTCGGACAATTAGCTTGCCGGAATCTGAGCAAATGCTTCATAATGAGAGAGTTGTTAACTATAAAGGGCCGGTGGCCCCGGAAAAAGATTTGGCCAGATCCCCTTCTCCTCGCATTTTTGTGTCTTTGGCGCCACCAAGTCTGGATGTGGCTGAGGCGCACATCGAGACTTTGGGCACTTCTCCGCCCCTTGGTTTTGAACTGCGGCTGGACTTTCTTCAC
>JAJYJL010000605.1 GCA_021789565.1 Acidobacteriota bacterium | reverse complement strand
CGATTTCATGGAGAGCCTCCTTGACCGCGTCCAGCTTAGATGGTTGAATTACGGCTTCCAGTTTTTTCATAATCATAAGCCCTTTCTTATAACTTTCACACCGTGACAGATTAGAGCCGTTCATCAGCCGAATGACACACTCACGAAAGGCAGGCGCAGCCCGGCATTTTACATTCTGGACGATAATGAGGCAGATCATCGCAGCCTGAAATCTTCCGTGCGTGTGAGGAATTCCGGGTAGGCATCCGCGCCGAGTTCACTAAGATCCATTCCCTGTTGTTCACTTTCCGCATCCACGCGCATTGGGTAGAACCGATTCAGGAGCCAATTGAGTCCGTATGTCAGAGGCAAAACAAAGCCCAACAGAGTCGCAACGCCGATTAGTTGCGCGACCCATTGTCCTGTTCCGCCGTTCTCAGTCCCGGACAAGAGCGGGCTGGCTACATTCAGCACTGGACGAGTAACGGGAGCAAGCAAACCCACCGACAACACGCCGCACACTCCACCTAATACATGAACGGAAACAGCGCCGCCTGGGTCATCCACACCAAGGCGTGTCTCGATCCATTCCACTGCCAGTGTGACGATAATACCAGCACCCAGACCGACCAGCACAGCGCCGGAGGGCCTGAGGAATGTGCAGGCTGCGCTGCTCGCAACAAGCCCGCCAATCCATCCATTAACGCTGAGTGAAGCGTCAGGTTTGCGAAAACGTGCGCGGGTGATTGCTACTGCGGATAGAGCCGCAGCTGCCGCCGAAAGCGTCGAGTTGACCGCTATGAGTGGAACGTCTGCGAAGCCGGCCTGCACATACAAAATTGCCCCGGCAACATTCAGCCCGAGCCAACCTAGCCAGGCGAGAAAACAACCCAACAGGGACAGAACAATGTTATGGCCTGGAATCGCCGTTGGCATCTCGTCCGCAGCATACTTGCTCCTGCGAGGGCCCAGGATCCAGGCGATAGACAACGCAGTCAGGCCGCCCACGGCCTGAATTGAACTCGAACCGGCCACATCAATGAAGCCGTGCCCCAGACTGCAATTTACACCGAGTTGAGCCAGCCAACCACCTCCCCAGACCCAATGGGCGAATAGAGGATACGTCCACCCCGCAAGGAACGCGGTGGAGGCACAGCAAGCCCCAAGTCGCCACCGATCGGCGCCACTTCCCAGCGGAATCACTGCAGCCAAACCCGCGCTAAACATGACGAACCAAGCCAACAGATCTGGGAAGCCGGGAATGAATCCCATCCCCCGGAAACATAAACCCATTCCCCCCAGGACATTCCATTCTTTGCCCGCCAAACTGAAATTGTGCGACGGAGCCTCCACAAAACCTTGGAATGCAAACCCACAGGCGAAGTACATAAGAGCCCCCAAGGATATGACACATAGAGAAGCGAGCATCATGTGCGATGCGCTCCGCGCGCGGCCCAGCCCCGTGTTGATGAGTGCGAGCCCGACCGCTGCTAACGGGACCAGAAGAATTGAGAAAAAACAGATCACCTGAAGGGTTTCCGAGAGGCCTGGAACAGGCAAACGATTCACCTGCGATAACCTCGTGTCATCATGTGGGAACGAGCGAAAAGCCCGAATCCCAGAAACTCTACACCAATTCCCGCAAGTACAAACGCGACCCGAGGCACCCTTGATTCAAGCATCAGCAGTGCGGAAAATACAATGACCCAGCCTGCCAGCAACATAAGAAAACCTAGAAGCTTCATTTCGAAAGTCCGGTCCTTGCCAGGCGGTTGGCGCCTTATTTGAAGCTCAGGGTATTGCTCTGGCTGAAAGCCGTCCAATCAATTTTTTTTATCGTGCGTAGAAGTTGAATCGTTGGTTTCAACTCGCATGGGTCTCCGCAGCGTTCTGCGACCTGAGGCTATTTTCATTCGATTCGTCAGTCATCATGCGGGTCTGCTGTGCTGTTTGTTTGCATACTTCAGACGCGCGTTAGAAGCAATATTTATAGTAATAATAACATTCTCTTTCCAAACAGATTTTTATGTGGCCGACAAAAACTTTTTGTTTGACCTGCCTCCACTGCTTCCTTAATCTCAACATGAACCCGCGAGGGCCGGGTTCTCCACGATCGAACCAAACTCTTTCTCAGGTAGTAAGGGGCAATATTGCTGGATTGCCCGACTCGTGAACCGGGAGCTTGGTCTGGGCGAGAGCCTCAACTTTCAATTAAAGGAGAATACTTATGGCGGAAAGCACCGCACCCGAAATGAAGCGTACGTTAGGACTCACGGGCCTGACGATGAACGCCATGGCGCTCATCGCTCCCGGAGCATTTCTCTGGCTTACTTTCTACATCCAGGCGACGACGGGGGTTACGGCGCCGTCGATGTGGCTCGGCATTTTCCTCGCTCTGGCTCTGTGTCTTGCCACCGCGGTGTGCTACGCGGAACTGGCGAAGCTTTACCCTGGGACTGGAAGCTCATATTACTTTGCAGAGCAATCCTTCCTCAACCATGATAGGGCGTGGCGTTATGCCCGAATTTCCAAGTTTATCGTCGGTTGGGCGTCGCACCTCTATTACTGGATCTATCCTGGTGTCATGGTTGCGGTGATGGGGGTCCTCTGTGGGTACTTGGTTGGAACTATCTGGCCGAATTTCATGAGCGCCTCGAATCCGGGCCCCATGTTCATGATGGCCGTGGCAGTGGTCTTCTCTTTTGTAGTAGCTTACATCGCGTTTCGTGGCGTGACGGGTTCAACCGCCGTCAGCATTGCGATTAACGTCATCCAAATTACCGCGCTCATCGTATTCTCAGTCATCGCCCTCGGCTACCGTATGAACCATCCCCCGGGGAGCGTCTCTTGGCAGTTCGATTCTGCCTCGGGTGATGCTTACACCTACGAGTTCGCCACGCAGAAAACCATGGTGGACGGCCAAACAACAGAGGCTATTGTGCGGAACGCTGCGGGCATTCCGCAGCCCAAGCTCGACGCAGCCGGTAATCCTGTACCCTATCACATCAGTTATCCAACGCACGACGCCAGCGGAAACTTTCTGTCTCACAAGACCGCCCTCTCCATTTTCGGCATACACAATTGGGGCTGGGTATTCGTCCAAGCTACTGTGGCTATCCTTATCTTAGTGGGGTTTGAATCTGTTACCTCAATGGGCGGCGAAGCGAAGAATCCCAAGCGAGACGTCCCAATCGCAGTGATCACATCCTTGCTTGTGCAGGGGGCGTTCTGTTACTTGTTTGAGTACTTCGCCGCCAATTATTTCTTGAACAGCGGCTACACCATGCAGAACGCAGCGGGCTCGGCCGCGCCCATAGGGGATATGATGGTTGTTGTCGGCGATGCCTTGTTCGGTCCCGGACGAGGGCGGATATTCATGCTTGTAGAGGCGTTCACAGTATTTCTGGCGATAATCGGGACCACTCTTTCCTGCATGAATACGGGAGCACGCGTGACCTATGCCATGGGAAAAGATAACGAAGTGCCAGAACACTTTGGCCTTCTGCACTCCGAAAAGCTCACCCCGCACCGTGCCATCTGGACTTTAGCCGGGATTTCAGCGGTGGTTGGCTGCCTTGCATTGTCCTTTGCCTTTGGCGATGCCGGGGCGATGAGCGATGCCACGATTAAGGCCTTGCCGCAGGGCTTTTGGTCGAGTTTCGGTTATACGAGTCATGCCACCATGGCGGCGATGCCCAACTCGTTGCTCACGATCACACTGGCCTCGAATTTCGGAACTTTTTTGCTCTACGCTTTGAGTTGCCGAATCTGCATGGGTGCGTTTCATAAGCATCGCAAGTTCAGCCCGAGCCGTCATGTAGTAATTCCTGTGTTCGGGCTCGTGGCCAACTTGGCGTGCATGGGCTTCTATCTGGTCGGGCCGTTCATGGGTTACGGCACAGTAAAAGAGCCTCTGCTTGCACTGGGGATCGCGATTGTGTGGGCGATTTACGGCGGGATCTATTTCCTTCGCTCGAGCAAAGCCACGGGGCGGACGACCTTGGTCCATGTTCGCGCTGCGGAGGTATGAGTAAGATAAAGAACAGGTTAAAATGGGCGGGCGGACGCATGTCCGCCCGTTTTGCTTGGCGATTTTTTCGTACAACTTGTCAAGAAGACATTTATGCTCGAACTGGAGTTCGGGGAGGTAAGCGACCGAGGAAAAGTTCGCGAGGGAAACGAAGATTTCCTTGGCCACGTAGTCCCGGCGACGGCCGACCAGACAAGAACACACGGATGGCTTTTCGCTTTGGCGGACGGAGTCGGCGGACAGGCGCTGGGGGAAGTCGCCTCGAGGACTGCTGTGCAGGCCCTTCTGGCTGGCTTTCGGTCTGCGCCCGCTGGCGAGTCCCTTTACTCCCTCTTGCCTCGACTGGTGCAGGAGGCCAATCACCGCGTGCTGGAGCAGTCGACAGTGGCCGGAACAGAACAAGCGGGGATGGCCACCACGCTGGTTGCCTGCGCTCTGCGCTTCGCTTCTGCGGTCATCGCACATGTGGGCGATTCGCGCTGTTATCTTGTTCGCGACACACACGCCCTGCCACTCACGCGGGACCACACAGTCGCCAATGAACAAGTCCGACTGGGACTACTTTCACCTCGGGAAGCAGCGGAGGCGGCGGGACGCCACGTCCTCAGCCGATCGCTCGGCACCGGACTTTTCGTCAATGTCGAGGTAGGCGCCCATTCGCTACTTACGAGCGATGTGCTGGTTCTTTGCTCAGACGGGCTTCATGGTTCCGTGGCTGCAACAGATATTGCAGCCGTTGTGGCCCGTTGTCCTGACTTAAACACTGCAGCCAGGGAGTTGATCGAGCTTGCGAACCAGCGCGATGGGAGCGATAATATCAGCGTTCAGTTGATCCGCGTCAGAAAGGTGGAGCATGTGGGTATGTATCGCGGACGACCTTACAGGCTTTCCTGACGCGGAGAGCTCCGTTAGCCACCCACTTTACCTCCATTAAGAATGACTCCAGTCCATCCTGGCGATCAACTCGACCATTATCGGATTGAGCGCGTTATTGCCCGCAGCGGGATGGCCTCGATTTTTCTCGCTACTGATCTGCAAACTAGTCGGCTGGTCGCAATTAAGGTTCCCCACCCCGAAATGGAGAGCGACGCACTTTATTTCGACCGCTTCCGTCGCGAAGAGGAAATCGGCAAGAAACTCGATCATCCTGGCGTCATGAAAGTTTTTCCAGCAGACGGCCGCAGCCGTATCTATATGGTCATGGAGTATGCGGAAGGGAAACTGCTGCGGCAAATCCTCAATGAGCAGCACAAACTTTCTCCCAACCGTGCGTTGCGCATCACGCTGGGAATCCTTGAAGTGTTGGATTACATCCAAAAACAAGGGGTGGCGCACCGCGACCTGAAGCCTGAAAATATCATGGTCGGGCCTGACGATCGGATCAAATTGATCGACTTTGGTATCGCTGCCAGCGCCGGCGCACGCCGCTTGACGTTCGCCAAGCTGTCTCAGGTTATGGGAACGCCGGACTACATCAGCCCCGAAATGGTCAGAGGCAAGCGCGGCGACTCCCGCAGCGATCTGTATGCAGTGGGGGTCATGCTTTACGAAATGCTCACGGGGAAGGTACCCTTTACCGGTCCGAACGCCTTCGTCATCATGAATGACCGCTTGCTGAACAACCCCGTCCCTCCTCGCGAAATTGACCTGCAAATCTCGCCTCAGATGCAAGAGATAATTTACCGTGCCCTCGAAAGGGATCCGAGGAACCGGTACGCCAGCGCACGCGAGTTTGCTTGGGATCTCCAGCATCAGGACGAGGTTGGAGTTGCTGCCCGCCCCGAACTGCGTGACTGGAAGCACCGGCGTTCACCGTTAGTTCG
>JAJYJL010000604.1 GCA_021789565.1 Acidobacteriota bacterium | reverse complement strand
CGTCCCCTGCAATGACGGGGATGCCGGGATGCTTACCACCCAGGCACAATTACGGCACACCCAATCTGAGCTCGACACATTCCTGGCACATCACCTCGTCACAGGGGCCGGCATGCACGTTTTGGGATTGGGAGCACTTGCACAAAACTTAAATAGTATTTAAGTTTTGTGTATGCACTCAGGCCACGCCACGGAGCCGACTTGGCAGGCACTATACGACGTCGCCGCCGCCCAAGAAGGCCTCTTCACCACCAAGCAAGCCGCGGCCGCCGGCTATTCGCCCCCGCTGCTCGCGCATCACCAGAAGACCGGACGCATCGCTCGGATACGTCGCGGGATCTACCGCCTCGTCCACTTCCCATCCGGCGAGCAAGAAGAGCTCGTCACAGCATGGCTGTGGACTGACTCTCAGGGCGTGCTCTCCCACCAGACGGCGCTTGCACTGCATGGGCTTTCCGATGTTCTGCCCGCCCAGATCCATCTCACGCTGCCCCTGAGCTGGCGTCGCCGACGCTTTCGCGTGCCGCGAGGCTTCGTCCTGCACCACGCTGATATCTCGCCTAGTGAGCGAGCATGGGCCGGCGCGGTGCCGGTGACCTCCGTGCGCAGAACGCTCAACGACTGCGCAGTCGCAGGTCTTTCTCCTGATCTGCTCCGCCAAGGCGCCAAACAGGCGCTTGCGCGCGGCCTCGTGACGAGAGCAGAAATGGGCGCGGTGCAGAAAGCACTCAAGGCCTTTGGCGGACTCAAAGGATGAGTGTGCAGACATACGCCTCACCCCAAGCCTTCAAGCAGGCCCTGGAGCAGCGCCTGAAGACTGCATCCAGCAGCGGCGTCGACTTCGGGCGCCGAAGACAGCTCCTGGTCTTCGATCGATTCTTGGCCCGAGTGATGGCTGTTTTCGGTGACGCGGCTCTATTGAAGGGCGGGCTCGTGCTCGAGCTGCGCTTGGAACGCGCTCGAGCAACCAAGGACATCGATCTGCGGCTGATCGGTTCACCGGATAGCGTACTTGCAGACCTTCGGCAGGCCGGAAGACTGGATCTTAAGGATTTCATGACTTTCGAAGTCACTCCTGACATCGAGCACCCGCAGTTGCAAAACGACGGTATGCGGTACGAAGGCTTCCGATTTCGTACGGAGTGCCGCTTGGCGGGCAAGCTCTATGGTCAACGTTTCGGGGTGGACGTCGCCTTTGGCGATCCCATCCTCGGGGAACCTGAGATCGTCAGCGCCGACGATACCCTTGCATTCGCTGGCGTGGCGCCACCGGTCCTGCGGCTATATCCGATCGAAACGCACCTCGCTGAGAAACTCCACGCGTACACGCTACCGCGTCCTCGGCCCAACACGCGCGTAAAGGACCTTCCGGACATTGCTCTGCTCGGCACCATGCAACCGTTGGACGCAGAACGACTGCGCCTGGCACTGGCGCAAACCTTTGAATTTCGCGGCACTCATGCTGTGCCCTCGTCAGTTCCCGATCCTCCTATCAGATGGTCCACTCCCTACGGGCAGCTGGCCAGGGAGTACGAACTTGCGTGGACGACACTCGAGGAACTGACCACCGCTGTCGCAGCCTTTATCAACCCCGTGCTCGCCGGCAAAAACGGCACTTGGCACCCGGCGAAATGGCAATGGTTCTAAAGAGAGTGTCCCGCCTTGGCACGGTCAGGTCATGACATCTTGCGAGAACTTGAAGCCGCCGGCTCTTCGTTAGCCGCCGCCGAGCGTACGTGCGGCGAACTCAAAGCAAGGATCGCAGCCCTCCAGATGGAACTCGCCGCGATCTCCCCGGTGATCAGTCCCAATCCGGCGCCGCCGCCAGGTAGTCTGACCCCGCAGACCCCTGCCGACAAGGTGAGGTTATTCCAATCCCTATTCCGCGGGCGCGCGGACGTCTTCCCTCTGCGTTTCGTGAGCAAGAAAACTGGCCGCGGCGGCTACGCGCCAGCTTGCTCGAATAAATGGCTCCCCGAACTCTGCCTTCTCAAATCGGGCGGCAAATGCAGCGACTGCACCAATCAAGCCTTCATCCCCGTGAGCGGACAGCTGATCGTGGAGCATCTGCAGGGCCGGCATGTAATGGGCGTCTATCCGCTGCTAGAGGATGAGAGCTGTTGGTTTCTGGCGGTCGATTTCGACAAGCACGCATGGCAAGAGGATGTCGCGGCGTTTGCAGAGACGTGCCGATCTGCCCGAATCCCGGTTGCGATCGAACGATCCCGCTCGGGAAACGGGGCGCACGCTTGGTTCTTTTTCACCGCGCCAGTCTCCGCGACGATCGCGAGGCGCATGGGCTGCTCTCTAATCACCGAGACCATGGATCGCCGCCATGAGCTGAGCATGGAATCCTATGATCGCCTCTTTCCGAACCAAGATACGATGCCTCGCGGCGGCTTTGGGAATTTGATCGCGCTGCCGCTACAGCATGAGGCGCGGCAGCAAGGCAACAGTGTCTTCGTGGACGAAGGATTCAAGCCGTTCGCTGATCAGTGGGCATTCCTGGCATCCGTGCAACGGATCCAGCCCACGGATGCGGAAGCCGTAGCTCAGGAGGCAGCCCGCACAGCGCAGGTTATTGGTCTTCGTATCGCCGACACTGATGAGGAAGGACTGACTCCCTGGGCGCGGCCTCCGTCTGGCCGATTCCATGTGCAGCCTGTGACTGGCCCGCTCCCGTCCGAAGTCAAGGCAGTGCTCGCTCAGCGACTTTACGTCGAGAAGATGGGGCTACCGCCCGCTCTGCTCAACCAACTGAAACGAATTGCGGCCTTCCAAAATCCCGAGTTCTACAAGAAGCAGCGAATGCGCTTGTCGACGGCGATGACGCCTCGGGTCATTAGCTGCGCAGAAGAACTGCAGAGCCACATTTCATTGCCGCGAGGCTGCGCACCAGACGTTGCTGCACTTCTATCTCGGCACCAGATCGCGCTGCTGCTGGACGATAAGCGGCCCGCCGGATCGCCGGTGCATGCCGTGTTCAAGGGCGAACTCACGGCCGTTCAGAAGGAGGCCGCTCAAGCTCTGGTGGAACACGACACCGGTATTTTCGTGGCGCCTCCGGGCATCGGGAAAACGGTTCTTGGCACTTACCTCATCTCGCAACGCGCGTGCAACACGCTGATCCTTGTGCATCGAAAGCCGCTACTCGAGCAGTGGAAGGCCCAGCTGGCAATGTTCCTCGGTATCGAGGAGCAGGACATCGGGCAAATCGGCGGTGGTCAGCGCAAGCCGAACGGCCGGCTTGATGTGGCGATGATGCAGAGCCTCGTCCGTAAGGAAGGAGTCAACGATCTCGTCAGCACCTACGGCCATGTCATCGTCGATGAATGCCACCACGTGCCGGCGTTCTCCTTCGAGCGTGTTCTATCGGAGGTCAAGGCACGCTATCTCGTCGGTCTCACGGCCACGCCGCAACGGCGCGATGGCCGCCAAGCCATCACCGAGATGCAACTTGGACCCATCCGCTACCGGGTAGATGCCAAGAGCCAAGCGGCGCGTCGCCCGTTCGAGCACAAGCTGGTCGTTCGAGAGACCGAGTTCCGCACTCCCGCCGAACGGACCGGCAGCGGTATCCAGGACGTGTATCGCGTCCTCGCCGAAAATTGCGAACGTAACCAGCGCATCGTCGATGACATCATCGCCGTGCTCCAGGAAGGCCGATCACCCATTTTGCTGACTGAACGCAAAGATCATCTCGACTATTTCGCCGATAAGCTGGGAAGCCTCGTCCGGCATTTGATCGTATTGAAGGGTGGCACCTCCCGGAAGGAGCGCCGCCAGACGCTGGAGCAGCTAGCCTCGATTCCAGACGCGTCCGAGCGACTTGTTCTGGCGACTGGTCGCTACGTCGGTGAGGGCTTCGACGACGCGCGCCTCGACACTCTCTTCCTCGCGATGCCGGTATCCTGGAAGGGAACTTTGATTCAATACGCAGGTCGCCTGCATCGCCATCATCCACGCAAGGCCGAGGTTCGAATATACGATTACGTCGATCGGGAAGTACCGATGCTCTTGCGCATGTTCGAGAGGCGGCTAACGACGTATCGCGCAATTGGATACGCTCGAGGCGAAGCGCCTCTGGGACTTGCGGAGCCGCCCGCAGCAGAGCTGACCATCGAGTACGATGAGGAGGCGCTTCGGCACTTCGACTCCGCTGTGTAACGGGAAGCGGTCGCAAGCCTGGCACCTCCGGGGCGCTGGCCAGTGCGCCTGCCCTGAGTCTGAGAAGTGAAGAGGAGCTATAACCATGGCGACCGTCAGACTGTATCGCGGACATTGGGTTGCCGATTATTACGACGCCAACAAGCGCCGACGAATCGAACGGCCCGAAGGGCACTTTGAGAAGGCGGCGCAGGAGTTGCAGGCCGCACAGGTGCTTTTGGCTGATCGGATGGCGGAGCTCGCGGATGGACTCGTGCGCGAGGGCCGTGGAACCTTCGAGGAAGTGGCCAAACGATGGCTCAGAAGCAAGGTCCGGATTCGGCCGACCACGCGGCGCAGCTACGAGCAGCTCGTGGTCTGCTATCTCATCCCCTATTTTGGCACCCGTAAGCTCCGTCTGATCCAAGTCGCCGATATTGAACGCTTCCGAAACGAGCTCAGCGAGGACACGCCCGACTCGATCAAGCAGGCGTTCGTTACTCGCCTGCTGAAAGCGAAGCCAAGTCTCGCAGAAGCTCGCGCCAAACAGCGTGCGAATCAGGTGAAGCTGAGCAGCCGCTCGATCAATAAGACTCTCACCGTTCTGAGCATGATCTTCAATTATGCGATGCGCAATCAATGGGTGGTGCGAAATCCGGCTGAGTATGTCGATCACGCACGAGATGAACGTCCACTCGTAGAGCGGCGCTTGGACATGGATGTCCTCACACCCCAGGAAGTCGCGGCATTGCGGGAAGCGGCAAGACCCGCCACTTATCATGATGGCAAGCTGGTCACCAACAACTATCGATTACTGATCTCGTTCGCCCTGTTCACCGGCTGTCGGGTCGGTGAGATCCTGGGGGCGGCCTGGAGCCACATCGACTGGGAGAGCGGACAGTTCCACGTTCGCCGGACGTTCAGAGAAGGCCAATTTCAAGAACCGAAGACGCGGACCTCTTATCGGCGTCTCTCGCTGCCCACCTTTCTATTGCAGGAGCTGAAGGTGTGGCGGTTGACGTGCCCCAACAGTCCGTACGATCTCATCTTCCCGAATCTCGACGGGCAGCCCATGAGCCACTCAAACCTGATGCGCCGTGGCTTCTTTCCTGCGCTTCAGCGCGCCGGCATCAGAAGAATTCGCTTCCACGATTTGAGGCACACATTCGCGAGCTTGATGATCAGTAACGGCGAGGACATCGTGCGTGTATCGAGGCTCATGGGGCACGCCACAGCGTCCTTCACGCTGAATGTCTACAGCCACATGCTGCCGCGAGAGCACGACCCGAGCGGCGATCGGCTCGCGCGCTTGGTTTTTGGAAACAAAATGGAAACTGTTGCCAATCCGCCAATGCCACAGGAGCGGCCGAGCGCGGAAAACTTCAGCAAATCAGCGTAGTTAAGGTGGTGGCCAGGGGCGGAATCGAACCACCGACACGCGGATTTTCAGTCCGCTGCTCTACCAACTGAGCTACCTGGCCACCGCAGGAAGAGGGGCCGCGTATTAGAACGGCCGCCGCTGGGGGCGTCAAGGCAGACGCCCCACGGGCGCTCCTGGTGCCCCGGAGCGTGTACCCCGCTTCTCGGGCTCCCTGCCGGCGTCCTTCGTTCAACGGCCGTTGCGGTCCAGCGCGACGGTGGCCTGCGCCGTCCTCGCCTATCCAGTCCCACGATTTCGGTCCCGCCTC
>JAJYJL010000603.1 GCA_021789565.1 Acidobacteriota bacterium | reverse complement strand
CATCACCGGCGCTCCGGGAAAGTGTCCCTGAAAGAACTGCTCGTTGATGGTCACATTCTTGAGCCCCACAATTCGCTTGTCCGGCTCGAGTTCAAGAATCTTGTCCACAAGAAGAAAGGGGTAACGGTGCGGCAGAAAGTTCATGATTTCCGTAATCCCGTAAACCGGCTTTGCTGCTTCCTGGGATTGATTTTCTGCTTCTGAAGTCATAGTCCGATTGTCCACATTGCACGTCTGACAGATATCCTGATTGTTTCGCGCGCCGGATTTCCAACCATCCGGAAGCACACAAACAGGAAACGGCGAGTGCCGCAAAAGCATTATAATCGAAAGGTTAGCGTGTTCCAAATCCACACGGCGCGCGCTGGCCCATGGCCTCGGCATCCTCGTGATGTTTTCAATCCCTCCAAGCCGGGCGGCCGCAGCCAGTTATGTTAAACTGTCAGGTTATTCCAACCCAGGGAGGCAACCCAAGTGGCCGCGCGCATTCTCGATGGCAAAAAAATCCGTGACGAAATCAAGGCAGAACTCGGCGAGCAGATCGGCGAGCTGAAGGCCGCCGGCATTACGCCCGGCCTGGCGGCTGTGCTGGTGGGTGAAGACCCCGCCTCCCAGATTTACGTCCGCAGCAAAGTGAAGACCTGCGAATCGCTGGGCCTCTACAGTGAGAAGATCGAGTGGCCGGCAGACACCACCACCGAACGCCTGCTGCAACTGGTACGCGATCTCAACTCGCGCGACGACATTGACGGCATCCTCGTTCAGCTTCCGCTGCCGCCTCAGGTTGATTCCAAGCTGGTGCTGGAAGCCATTGACCCGGCCAAAGACGTTGACGGTTTCCATCCGGTCAGCATCGGGAATCTCGTCCGTGGCCGCGCCGGGCTGGTTCCCTGCACGCCAGCCGGCATTATTGAGATTCTTCGCCGCAGCGGCATTGCCATGAAAGGCGCGCGCGCCGCAGTGATCGGGCGCAGTGATATTGTGGGCAAGCCCGTCGCCATGCTGCTGCTCCACAATCACGCCACCGTCACCATCTGCCATTCCCGAACCAGGGACCTGCCCGGGGTGGCGCGCGAGGCCGACATCCTGGTGGCCGCCATGGGCAAGCCCGCATTCGTCACAGGTGACTTCATCAAGCCTGGAGCCACGGTCATCGACGTCGGCATCAACCGCCTGACCACGGAAGAAGAGATCCGAAAGATTTATCATGATCCAACAGGGCCGCTGGAAAAACTTAAGGCCAAAGGCTCGGTTTTGGTCGGCGACGTTCAACCGGAAGACGCCCTTGAGAAGGCGGGCGCCTTTACGCCAGTCCCGGGTGGTGTTGGCCCGCTCACCATCGCCATGCTGATGTCCAACACCGTCAAGGCCGCCAAGCTCCGCCGGGGGACGCGGGCCGCCGTAAAGGCGTAGCCGCGCCGGCGGTTGGATTGGGATGCGGCTGCAACGCGCTGCATCACCTGTTTTCCGCGGCTCCGTTCACCTCAAACCTATGACCGTTTCTGCGCGTTATTTTGGACTGACCGGCGGCATCGCCTGCGGCAAGAGCACCGTCGCCGGGATGCTGCGCGAACTTGGCGCATACATTATCGATGCCGACAAGATCGGCCACGAGATGCTGCTCCCGTCCTCGACTGCTTTCCCGGAACTCGTGTCCGCATTCGGACATGGGATTCTCGACTCCGCCGGCAGGATCGACCGAAAAAAGCTCGGCCCTCTGGTGTTCGCCGACCCAGCAAAGTTGCAGAAACTCAACAGCATTGTCCATCCGCGTATCATTGAACGAATCGGACAAGTGGCTGCGATGCATTGCGCCGAAAATCCCGTAGCTGTGGTTATTGTCGACGCGGCATTGATTTTCGAGACTGGAATTCCCGGGCGATTTGTGAAAACGATTGTCGCCTGGTGCCGGCCCGAACAACAGGTCGAGCGGCTGATGGCAAAAGCCGGCCTCAGCCGTCAGGAAGCCGCCCGGCGAATTGCCAGCCAGATGCCTGCCGATGAAAAGCGCCGGCGCGCCGATTTTGTGATCGACTGCTCCGGCACTCTGGAAGAAACCAGCGGCCAGGTTGGAGCCCTTTATCCTGCTCTGCGACAACTGGTTCGCAGCGAATAGGAAGGTCCGCCTCCCGCTGGCGGCTTAAACAACCACCTGATTTTCTTCCCCAATCGTGATAAAAATACCTCGCTCAAATTTTATGACCTGCATCCAAAGGAGCGCTCAGCGATGAAAAAGAGTTCCATGGTTCTATACGCGTTTTTTGCCACCCTGGCGGTTGCCGTGCTGGTTGGCTTCCAGGTTCGCGCCAACAGCCAGCAACACAAGGAACCGATTGGTTATGAGGACACGCCCATGCTGCCGGGCGGTAAGTGGCATGTGCATGACGGCATGCGTCCGAGGCCGCCTGTCATTACTCCAGGTACCTTCAGCACCCAGCAGACTCCCGGCAAACCGCCTTCAGACGCCATCATCCTGTTTGACGGTAAGGACCTTTCGAAGTGGCAGTCCGCGAAAGGCGGGCCTGCCGGATGGAAAGTTGAAAACGGTTACGTCCAAGTGGTTCCGGGCACGGGTGTCATTGAGACAAAGGAGAAGTTCGGCCCCATCCAGCTACACCTCGAGTGGAGCGAACCCACTCCTCCGCATAGCAACAGCCAGGGTCGCGGCAACAGCGGCGTCTTCCTGCAGGGCCAGTACGAGATTCAGGTGCTCGACAGTTACCACAACCTCACCTATGCCGATGGCCAGGCCGGCGCCGTTTACGGCCAGCATCCTCCGCTGGTCAACGCCTGCAGGCCGCCCGGAGAATGGCAGACCTACGACATCGCCTTCACGCCGGCCATCTGGGAAGGTGGCGAAGTCCATCTGCCGGCGTACGTCACCGTGTTCCAGAACGGCGTGCTGGTGCAGAATCACACAGAGATTTGGGGCTCTACCGGGCACCGCATCTTCCCGCATTACAGGCCGGACGTAGGAAGCACCGGCCCGCTCATTCTCCAGGATCATCACGACCCTGTGCGCTATCGCAACATTTGGATTCGTGAAATCAAGCCGGTGTCATAAAATAGGCTATCCGGTTTTAGGGAGGCCGGCCCGCGCGGCAGGCCTCTGACACCTTCTGTGAGTGCAATCCGATGAAGGCGTTCGGTCTGACTCTGCGTATTGCCTGCGCCACTCTGGTGCTTTTGGCCTTGCAGGTCTTTTGGAGCCGCCCCAG
The DNA here is from genome assembly GCA_021789565.1 of Acidobacteriota bacterium. The sequence continues at coordinate 2,616 of JAJYJL010000603.1, read as the reverse complement.
GAGCCCTGCACTCGGCCTCTTCGTCGTCCCAGGCCTCCTCGTAGTTCTGGCGTTCGGGCGTGTCGCCGCAAGCTCTTACGAGCACGGATGGAACCTCTCAGGAACCCTCTTCGTCCTCTACTTTGGAATCAACCAACTGAACACGCCGGATGAGGCCCTGCTTTTCAAAGTAGGTTTGAAGGCCCCTCGGATTTACCGCATGATGGCCTCGGGCTTCCTGACCGCGCTGATCTTCTGCCCGCTGCTGGTCCTGATTCTGGACTGCTGGAAGAAGCCAACGCAGGGAGACGAGATGGGATTTCTTTTGCCTCGCAGAGAACCTGCAATTTGGCTGTCGCTGTCACTTCAGCCCTTCCGCCACCACCTTGTCTGAAAAGTGCACGTAGCTGAAAACTTCAGGGATATGCGAATCGTAGAACCCGTGCCTGTTCCAGGTCCAGCCGGGGCTCACTTCCAACCTCTTGCCATCCTTGTTCACCTGCTGGAAGCGCGAGCAGTCGATGCGCCAGACGTCGCCGTCCTTCGGCGGCAGTGAGCGGCCGTCGGCCAGCAGTTCAAGCCCTTTCCACGGGAACGCCAGTTCCACCGTCCAGCCCTTGTCCACGTCATCGCGTTTGTTCAGAGTGCCATCCACATGCACGGCGTGCTTCAGTCCCGGATAATCCCAATCGAGATAACCGAAACGCCAGCCGCGCGGATGAATGTGCCCGCCGATGCCGTCAATTTCCATCATCTTGTGCCGCGCCGGGTCCCATTCCGGATTGCCGTGGAACTTCCCGCCCGGCGCCATCTGGTCTTTCCAGATCCAGAAAACTTCATAAATCGTGTTGAGCGCGTTGATCTCAAACTCGTAGTAAGCATCCTCGCCGGCGATGAATACTTCAACGTCGTTGTCTTCGTAAATCTTTGAGTCGCGCTCGGTGAGGGTGGCCCGGACGTCCGGCTCTTCAGCCCGGAAACCGAAATAGAGGTTCTCGTCATCCCAAAGGATCGCAACGCGAGTGTCAAACCACGCCGGCTCGCCCGTCACAATGTCGACAAAAGCGCTCGACTGTGGCGCCATCGCCCATGACGGCTCGTCCAGCCTGCCGTCCACGGTGATCGGCCCCGCAGCGCGGTATGCCGTGTAATGCGCCAGCTTTTCGCCTGATTCATTCCCCATCCCCGTCTTCCTCCTTCGGCAGATTCAGAATTCCTCCACGGCTCTCTTTGTTCGCATTCTTAAGTACGGCCTTGATCGCCGGACAGGCATTTCCTGCCCGGGAGTTCTCCAAAGCCGCTGTCGGAGCTTTTCACTTTACAGCAGCACTCGGTCGGAGGTAAAAAGGTTTTCAGAGCTCATTATCTTCGACCGCGGGTACGTCCAATTTTCGAAGGAGGTATCCCTCGTATGGGCGCAAGGCAATCCATCATAAATTTGAAACCGTTCGCCTCCGTTTGCCCGGAGCGGCGAAGGCTGGTCTACAGCCTCGTTATGGCAGTTCTAGCCATAGCAGCAAACGCGGTCACATTGTGGGCGCAGGGGGAAATTCGAATTCCAACCCATGCTTTTATGCCTCCTGACTTCCCCGCTACGGTGAACGAGGTGATTCCAACTCCGCAATACCTTCCCGCCGGGTACGAGTTGTGGAGGATTTACAAGATCCCGGCCGCCGCCCCCCGGACAGGGAAGTCTTACGTTGAGGTCCAGTACAGGGACCCAGGCTGTTGGGAAAGAAAAATTAACTGCTCTCTTAACGTTTTCGTCTCGCCCAGGACGCACCGACCTTTTTCGGGGACGACGGGCCGCACGCCCGAGTCGCTTTCGCTTCGCATTGGTAACAGAACCGTGCAGGCACAGTACTTCAAAAGCGTCGGAACAGATCTCCAGCCATGGACCAATCCGCTCGCCGGCGAGCAGGGATCCCGCCGGGAAGCCAGCGACTTCAACGCCCTGGTCTTTCCTCTTGACCGCTTCGTGGTCGGAATTCGCGGCAGCAAACAAGGAGGGGTGGGCCGCTCGGAACTTATCAAGGTCGCAGAGTCGCTGGCCTACACCGCGAGATGAATCCTGTGGTTAGTTAACATGACGCTACCCACGCCGCGCCGCGCCGGCGCAAATCCTCCAGCGCCTTCTGCACTTCTTCCTGCTTGCAGTTCTGTTCTTCTTCCGTAGCGACATCGGGCACCACAATCGGCGGGGCGATAAAAATGGCGGCGCGACTGAAAGGATGCGGGAACTGGGTCTGGTCCCAGGTCTTGCTGAAGACATATGCCTTCCTGAGGGCGATATGAAAACAGAGGATGGCCGCACCCGTCGAGCGTGACAGGATCACCGACCCGCGTTTGGCCACGAACCTCGGACCGCGCGGCCCGTCGATGGTGAACGCCGCGTCGCGGCCCGAGCGCAGACAGCGCGCCATCTCTGCCAGTGAGCGCCCGGCGCCGCGGCTGCTCGATCCGCGCGAAGCACCATACCCATGCTTCTGGATGATGCGCGCGATATACTCGCCGTCAAAATTCTGGCTGGTCATCACCACAATGCCGCGCCGCCGCCAGAACCAGCACGCCGAAAAGATTTCGCGGTGCCAAAAGGTGTAGATGATGCCCTTCCGCGCGCGGTTCGCCAGATCGGAA
>JAJYJL010000602.1 GCA_021789565.1 Acidobacteriota bacterium | reverse complement strand
GCCGTCGCCCTCCTTTGGCTGGGGCCGAAGTTTGTGAGGAATCAACCTGCAACATTTCCGGATTCGCGCTAGAATAGCTGGCTCATGGAAGAACGGGACTTTTTTGACGAAAAGGAAGTTTTGAAGCCTGCCAATCTCTCCTGCTTGTTCTGCCGCCAGACAGCCACGTACCAAGTCCGATGGATCGAGCGGACGAAGAAGAAGAGCCTGCGAGGAAATGCCGACGAGCGCGACCGGGCGCGGTTCCAGAAAGCCAGGTCGTACCTTCTGCGCCGAGACGACTTTGTTCAGTGCCAGAACCCGCGCTGCCGGAAAAGGTTTGAGATCACCGGCCAGTCGCTGGTCTTTATGTAAGAGGCAGGCTGCTGGCGGCGCTTGCTTCTTACACGTGTAACGGCGGGCCAGGCCTCGCGCATCAGGGTGCCCGGAGGTTAGAACGGGCGCAGGATCCGGGGCCCAAACGGGAAGCGACGACGAAGCCGCCTCGGTTGCCCTTCGCGATAAGGCGGCTGCGGGCGGACGATTGGCGGCGGTGGTGGATCACCACTGAAATCGAGCTGGTTCTGCGCAAACTGCAAAGGGGCGGCCAATTGAAGTTCCAGATTTGTTCCCGGCGGGAGGTAAATCTGTTTGCCACGGCTTGCCAGCACCCAGATGGCGCCTGCCGCCGCACCCGCGGCACTTCCGATTCCCAGGCCCCTCAGAGTATGCCCGCCAGAAATTCCCGCAAGGGTACCGACTTCGGCCCCGGTAATTGTGGTCTGGGCCACTTTTCCGGCATCCTGCCCTTTGGTGGATTGGCCCTCAATCTTTCCTTCTTTGCGATTGAAACCCTCCTGTCCGCTCCCGCCAAACGAGGAAAGCGTTGCGCGCAATTCTTCGGTAACTCCGTTGGGAAGGGTGAGGGAATCAAATCGAAGCCCCAGCTTGGCCTTGCCCTTGATGCGTCCGGGCTTCACCACCTGGGTTACCTGTCCCTTAACGTAGCTGCCGACCGGAATTACGATGTGGTTGTCAACGGTGATGGGATAAATGGTCCGGCAATAGATCGACTCGCCGGGAAAGGCTGTTTTCGAGTTAAGGGCGTTTTCAAGGGTTACAGGGATTTGCGTCTCCGCGGGAACGATGACGGGTGCGGGCGGCTGCGGCGGGCTGTCCGTGACGTTACTGCTTTGCGCCGCCAGAGGCTGGCAGAAAATGAGCAGAAAGACGGCGAGTAATGAAAGCCTGGAGAAATTCATGCCTGATGACCTCCTGTCTGGGAGGGCTGAGAACTGCCAATGCGATGGTAAATCTCAGCCGCGAGTTGCCCCACGTTTGTAACGTGCATTCTTCCTGGACCGCGCACGAAAGGAGGAGTTGAACGCTTCACGCGGTTTGCTCATGACGATCCGCAGATGATGTCTCCGGACGTTATTCCCCGGCGCCGATTGCAGATTCGATAGCAGTCGTGATGCGCGCCGCATGCCCTTCGACGGCCACCGCGTCTTCTGCCTCAACCATCACGCGGGCGAGGGGCTCTGTCCCGGAATAGCGCACAATGATCCGACCGGAGTGCCCAAGCTGGTTGGTGCTGGCTTCAATAGTCTGGGCGACTTCAGGGATGGATTCAAGAGGGATTTTCTCCCGGACCCGGACATTGCGAATAACCTGCGGATACTGCTTCAGACCGCTCACAGCTTCGGTGAACGATATTCCGGTTTCCCCAAGAATACGAAGCACCTGCAAGAGAGTGATAATGCCGTCACCGACGAGTGAGAGGTCAGCGAAAATGATGTGACCGGAAGGCTCGCCGCCCAGGTTGTATCCCGAGCGGAGCATTTCTTCCAGCACGTAACGGTCTCCCACGGCCGTCCGCATCAGCGCGATGCCTTGTCGCGCAAGGGCGCGTTCGAGGCCGAGATTAGTCATCAGCGTGCCGACGACCGTATGCCCTTTCAGCTTCTGAAGTTTCTGGTAATAGGGCGCGACGGCGTAAAGAACGTGGTCACCGTCGGCAATGCGGCCGTCATGGGTGGCAAAGATCGCGCGGTCTGCGTCACCGTCAAAAGCGACGCCGAGGTGGGCTTTTGCGGCCAGCGCTTCATGCGCCATGGAGGCCGGAAAAAGGGAGCCGCAATGAGAATTGATGTTCCGGCCGTCGGGCGAGGCATGGAGGATGCGGGCCTCAATTCCGAGTTCGTTCAGCAGAAGGGGGACAACGCTGGATGCTGATCCGTTCGCGCAGTCAACGACCAGCGGTGCCTTGGGCAACCGCACATTGCCCGGGAGCAACCCGCTGAGATAGGCAACATACTGTTCCAGAAACGCGGGTTCGACGGAGAGGGATTCCAGGCGAAAAGGCTCATCACCAAGCGCATCGTGTTCGATGGCGTGCTCGATCTCGAGTTCTTCGGATTCTGAAAGTTTGAGACCAGAATGGGAAAAGACCTTAATGCCATTGTCATGATAAGGATTGTGCGAGGCCGACACCATGATGCCGGCGGTGAATCCATGATGGCGCGTGAGAAAGGCCACGCCGGGCGTCGTAATGACCCCTGCATAAGAAAGCGCGGTGCCTGATGACCGGATCCCTGCTGCAAGAATCTCGGAAATCTGACGGCTGGATTCGCGCGTGTCCTCGCCAAGGATCACCTGGGGCGGGACGGTGACACTTATCCTTTGCACCAGCCGTCCAAGCGCCTTTCCGAACTTGAGGATTGTTCCATGATCAAGCGGATATCGGCCGGTCTCTCCTCGCATGCCGTCTGTGCCGAAAAGTTTCCGGGATTGCATACAGTAACATTGTACCGGCGGCGGCCTTTCGACTCAACCTTGTGTGGAGACAGGTCAGGGCAAACGGCCTGGGCAAAACGACCGCCCGCAGCGAGATTAGAGTCTGGTCGTGAGGAGATATAAGAACAAATGTCCATGATATTTTCGTTCGCAGATTAGCCGGCCAGATGATCTGCTTCTTGACTCAAGGAGGCGGCCCGAAGTAAAAACGGGTTTGGCCGTTTCCGCCTTGCGATGGCGCGGCGCTCCTGCCACACGCGTGGCATGGGCTTATCACTTGTTTACTCCGTGATTGGGGATATCACGATATGAGAAGACACCAGAGCCCGATTCGATTTCACCTTCAAATTGTTGCCGCGATTGTTTTGGCGCGGGTGCCACTGAGCAGCGCAACCCCGTCAGTACTTTTTGACCGAGGTTATAACGTGATCCCGGTGCCGCAGATGGTGGAGTTCAAGGGTGGCGACTTTGAATTCGGCAGCGGGTGGCGGCTGCAACTGGGCCAGGGTGTGAAGCCCGACGACGTGGCTGTGGAGAGTTTGAAAGATGGCCTGAGATCGCGTGACGGCGTCACGCTCGACAGCGGTGGCAAGGGCAAGGCGATCGAGCTTGCGATTCAGCCCGGCTCGGTGGCTATCGGCGAGGCGGCGGACAAAAACAAGGCGGCTCTCGAAGCGCAGTCCTACAAGTTGCAACTTGCGGCGAACGGGATTCGGATTACAGCCAATGCTTCGACAGGATTATTCTACGGAGTCGAGACGCTGGTTCAACTGGTGAAGCACGCGGAAGGGAAGCTGTGCCTGCCGGATGCAACCATCACCGACTGGCCGGACCTGGAGCAGCGAAACATCTACTGGGATGATGCCCATCATTTGGAACGGATGGAGGTGCTGAAGAAGGCGCTGAGGCAGGCGGCGTTCTACAAGATCAACGGGTTCGTGATCAAACTCGAGGGGCATTTTGAATACAAGAGCGCGCCGGCGCTGGTGGAGCCGTATGCGCTTTCGCCGGGGCAATTGCAGGAGTTGACGGACTACGGTCTGAAGTACCACGTGCAATTGATTCCGTACCTGGACGGACCGGCGCACATTGCGTTCATCCTGAAGCATCCGGAATACGCGAAGCTGCGGGAGTTTCCAGACAGCAACTATGAACTGTGCTCGACGAACCCGGACTCTTACAAACTGCTGGAAGGGATGTATCAGGACCTGCTCGACGCCAACAAGGGCGTGAATTACTTCTATCTCTCCACGGATGAACCGTACTTTGTGGGCATGGCCGATAACGACCAGTGCCATTCCAAACAGCGAGCTGAGGAATTAGGTGGCCGGGGAAAACTGCTGGCCGAGTTTGTGACCAAAACGGCAGGATACCTCCACGACCGGGGAAGGAAAGTGGTCTTCTGGGGGGAGTATCCGTTGAAAGTGGAAGATATTCCCTCGCTTCCGTCCTACCTGATCAACGGTGAAGTCTATGGCAAGGAGTTTGACCAGGCGTTCAGGGGGCATGGCATCAGGCAGATGTTTTTCACCTCCACGGTGGGATGGAAGGAACTTCTGTTCCCCAGTTATTACATCCGGCCTGCTACTGAAATGCTTCCGAGTTCTGCCGGCGGGGCCTACCAGCCTGTTCCTCCTGGTCCAGGTATTATTCCGGAAATGTACAATCTGATTTCATATTCACCTGACCGCGGGTACGCGGACCTCATCGGGGCGATAGTTTGCGGTTGGGGCGATGCGGGATTGAACACGGAAACGATGTGGCTGGGGTACGCCACCGGGACCGCCCCGGCATGGCACCCGGGCGCTGAAAATCCAAGAGAGCTGATGTCCTCGTTTTACAGATTGTTTTACGGCGACGGCACAGAAAATATGGGCCGGCTGTATCAGATGATGAGCGAGCAGGGCCAGTTCTACAAAGAAAGCTGGGACGTTGTCGCCTCCAACGCGCGGGTCGGCATCTGGGGTGACTATCAGCCTGTGATCTACAAGCCCCGGCGGCCGGCGCATGACCAGACCTTGCCGCTTCCGCCGGTCCCCTCTGGCCCCCTGTTGACCCGCGATCATGGATGGGCCCATCTGAATGCCCGGCGGCTTGACCTGGCTTCGTTCTATTTCTCCCAGAACGACACCTTGGTGGACCTGCTGAACCATAACCTGCAGTCTGTTCAATTCAACCATAACAACCTGCAGGTCTATGCTTCGATCGCGCAGTTATACCGGCAGAACCTGGAAATGCTGATGGCTTTGCAACGCATCGATACGTTTCTGAATTCGGCGGAGGAAGCCGCGGGGCGGGCCCAGACCGGGGAGACAGTGGGAGACATCGACCATGCCCTTGACCTTGCGCGGGAAATTCGAATTCAGCGGAATGAGATCTATACGGACACTATCCAAGTATGGCAAAAGGGCTGGTACCCGAGAGTGGAAGAAGCGAACGGTCGGAAGTATCTTGACGAAGTTGACGATGTGAAGGACCACCTGCCGATGCGCACGGTGGATCTGAGTTACCTGATCTACCGTGAGCTGTTGTTGCCGCTGGGCCGATGGTATGACGAGGTTGAGGCGGCGCGGAACCAGTACGCGAAGGGCTACGGCCTGCCGGCTCGAGCCGACAAGCTCAACTGGAAAGACTACAAGACGGTGGCGCATTGAAAATTGCAGGGCAGATCTGTTCATTTGGGCGGCGACAGCAGCCAGTTTATCCGGTTTGGAAAGTAGACTGTCGACCCAGCCTGGCTCAGCCATGGCCGATTGCTACCCCGCCACAAAACCATGGGGTTCCGAAAGGTTGATGAATTTCCATCCGATATGCCATTCTGAAATTCTGCGAATGGGGGAATTCGCGGAACATATCTGGTTACCTGATGGTCCTCTCCATTGGGCAGGAGTTAACAAGGTTTCGGAACGTCTTTCGTCAGTCTGAAAAGAGAAGGGACTATTCTTATGCCTCTTGATGTTAAGCTTCAAAACCAGCTTTCTTCATATGTGGATAGTAATCGCGACAGGCTGGTTGAGATCATCCGTGACCTGGTAAGAATTCCATCCGAAAACACGCCGCCCAC
>JAJYJL010000601.1:4755-5841 GCA_021789565.1 Acidobacteriota bacterium | reverse complement strand
CGAAAAAAGTGGTAACGGCACGATCCCTCCACCTATCCAATAGGTTTGTAGGCTTTGGGCTGGACGGTAGGGGCTATGCAGGAATGAAGGGGAGCAGGTATACTTAACAATTTGTGCGCGTTAAGTTGTGGTGCACAAAGCGGCAGAAGACGCGGGAAGAAGCATCCGAAGGAATATTCGGCAAAATTGACTGAACGGCAGGAAGGATAGGTACGCTTTTTGCAGATTGACGCATGGCGCAGCAAGCAACTCAGGCAGATGGCTGTCTGTGTCCTTGTTGGCATCCTCGGAATAGCCATCTTCTGTACCCCCGCCTCAGGTGCAGCAGCGCCCCAGCCAACCCAGGAATTGCGGGGCGTGGTTGTTAACGAGAAGAAGATTCCTATCGGCGGCGTTACGTGTGTGCTCCAGGGAGGTCTGCTGCCCAGCCAGGGAATTTCAGTAACCACGGGTGACAAGGGCGGCTTCAGCATCCGGGGCCTATTGCCCGGAACCTATGTGTTAACCTGCACAGCCCTTGGATACGAACCGTTTGTCGAAACCGGCCTGGTGATAAGTTCCGGCGTGGCCCCCGCTGTGGTAGACGCCGTGATGCCAACGCAAAAAAGACTCATCCAAAAAGTCGAGGTCCACGCCCAGGGCGGCACCGTGGCTCAGCAGAGCTCAGCGCCTGCCTCCAGCCTTAGCTCGCAGGAACTTTCCACCCTGCCCGTTGCCGAGCAGAAGTTCAAGGCATTCCTGCCGCTGGTTCCCGGCGTCATCCGAACCCCAAGCGGCAAGATCAACATTAAAGGAACCGTCGAAAACCAAGGCATGCTCCTGGTGGATGGCGCGCAGGCCGTCGACCCCATTACCGGAAGCTTCGACATCGATCTCTCCATTGATGCCATCCAATCACTGAATGTGTACAAGGCGCCTTTTGACGCGCAGTATGGCGGCTTCTCAGGCGGGTTGACCACCATTGAAACCAAGGCGCCATCCTACCAGTGGGGATGGGATCTCAATGACTTTTTCCCGGGCTTTCGCGGCCGAAGCGGCCACCTGGTGGGCATCAATGACTGGGAGCCGCGGCTCAACTTTACCGGC
>JAJYJL010000601.1:0-4745 GCA_021789565.1 Acidobacteriota bacterium | reverse complement strand
CCGATCCTGAAAGACCGGCTGAACTTTTCCGAGTCATTTATCTACGACCTTCTGAAGATCCCTGTGCGCGGCCTTGCCTGGCCGAACAACGAAACCAAGAAGGAAGGTTACAATTCCTTCACTACTCTGCAGTACGTCTTCTCGCCGCGCCACATTACGTCATTTTACCTCCACATCTTTCCCAGAAAACATGAATTTGCCAACATCGACTCCCTCATCGACCAGCCGGCATCGGCGAACGTCTCAGAGCGTGGATTTTCCATGCAGGGCAACGACAGCTACCAGACGCGCTCGGGCGGCATTCTAAACGGCATCTTCAAGTACACACGGTTTGACGCCAACTCGCACGGGCAAGGCCCGGAAGCAATGCTGGTCACTCCCAACGGATACGGCGGCAATTATTTCAACTCCTGGACCAGAGAGAGCGACCAGGAAGAAGGCAGCCTGATTTACCGACTGCCGGAGTGGAATTGGCTTGGAAAGCACCAAACGGAAATCGGCGGGGACTTTATCTACCGTTCCTATAACGGGACCAGCCAGTCGCATACCGTCCTGATCACGCGGCAGGATGGGAGCGTGGCGGAGCAGATTGCTTACCTGGGCCCCGGCGGAGCTCCTTCCACCATCTCGCCGTCATTGTTTTCCACAAGCAACGCCGAAGGAGCTGCCTATTTGGGCGATCACTGGATGATGAACGATCGTGCCGCAGTGGACTTCGGATTTCGCTATTACGGCCAGGCCGTGGGAGACCCCATCACCTTTTCTCCGAGAATGGGAGTTGTGTTTTCGCCGGGAAGTAGTGGCAGAACCATTATCAGGGCCGGGGTTGGCATTTTTAAGTCGCGCATTCCGCTGCTGAGCGCAGATTTCAGCAGCAACCCGACTCGCGTGATGACCCTGTTTGACACGCAAGGAAACGCCCTGGGCGCTCCCGTGACCTACGTGAGCCAGTGCGCCACAAGAGTGAGGACAGGACTTCGTCTCGTTCCCGATTGCTCCGATCTGGATGCCACGCCCTACAACCTGACGTGGACGGCTGAGTTCGACCACCAGATCACCGGCCGGATCGCGGTCCGGGCAAGTTACCTTGGCAGCAACACCTATAAGGAATTCGTTGTCAACCCGGTGCTCCAGTCTGCGACGCAGGGAATGATGTTGCTCTCAAACCGTGGAGCTGCCCGATATCACGAAATTGAAGCCATGGTGAGCTATCGCGACGACAGGGGAAACATGCTCAACGTGTCATATGTGCGCAGCGCGACGATTGCCGACCTGAATTCGATGACACACCTCTATGTTCCCTTCGAAGATCCGATCATTCGCCCCGACGTTTATGCAAGCCTCGAGTCGGACGTGCCAGATCGCATGATTGCGTGGGGCATCTTTCATCTGCCCAAGAAGGTCGTTTTCGCTCCGATTATTGACCTACACACGGGGTTCCCATGGTCCAAGGTGGATCAGCTGCAAAACTATGTGGGAGCACCCAACAGCAATCGTTTCCCGACCTTTTTCTCGTTCGACTTCAAGGTATGGAAGATGTTTCCTCTGCCCCACTGGCTTCCCTGGGGTGGCGGGTTCAAGTTGCGATGGGGCATTGGGGTCCGCAACCTGACCAATACTCAAGATCCGCGGGACGTTTACAACAACATTACTTCGCCCAACTTTGGGCACTTTGTGGGATATCAGCACCGTGTGGTTGAACTCAATGTGGATACCGGCCAATAATAGCGCTGGGTTCAACCGCGGACGCGGCGCTGTGTGGGATGGCCTGCCACACGGCCGGCCCTTAAAGTGCTAGGATTCCACCGCTGCAACAGCCGTTCGGGAAAAATTGATGCCCCAACGCGAAATGGAGCACACAACCCTGGCCACCGAGCTTCCCCACCCATCCGCCTTAGTCTCAGCGCGGAGAGCCCTTCCGTGGATACTCATCGGCCTGGTCTGGCTATCCGTCTATTTCCAGGGCGCCTTCCGCCCTTCCCTTCTGGACGACGCCGACTCCACGCACGCTGAAGCGGCGCGAGAAATGTATCAAACGGGTAACTACGTCACGCTGCATGTGAACGGCATCCGGTATCTTGAAAAGCCCCCGCTCCCGTACTGGCTGGTGTCATTTGCGTTCAAGACGTTCGGAGTTTCCGAGTTCGCTGTGCGCCTGCCCATTATTCTTTCCATCCTGCTGCTGATCGGGCTGGGAGCGCGGTGGGGGTTGCGAGCTTTCGGCAGCCGGGGAGGAATTTACGCCGGACTCTTTGTGTCGACGTGTGTCGGCTGCTTTCTGTTTACCCGCATTTTTATTCCTGACGTCATCCTCAGCCTGTTGATCGCGTTCTCCCTTTATTTCTTCCTCTCTGCCCTGGAATCCGGCCGACAGAAAGAGTGGCGCTGGTACGCCGCCTACGCCGTGATGGCCCTTGCCGTGCTGACGAAGGGCCTGGTGGCAATGGTCTTTATCGGCTTTCCGGCGATTGGCTATCTGCTGCTGAGCGGCGAGTGGCGCCGATGGCGGGAACTGCGCATGGGCAAAGGCATACTTGTGTTTCTGCTGGTCGGCGCGCCGTGGCACATTCTGGCAGGCATTCGCAATCACGGCTTCTTCTGGTTCTATTTCATCAACGAGCAGTTTCTGCGCTTTCTCGGTGAGCGGTATCCGCACGACTACAATAAGCTGCCACCCGTTCTCTATTGGGGGCTGCACGTGGTCTGGCTGTTTCCCTGGAGCCTCTACTTTCCGCTCATCTTTCGCGACCTGAAAAGGGACATCTCCGCCTCGATAAAGCCGGCCGCACTCGCCTTTGCTACGCGCACACGCGCGCTTTGCTGGGTTTGGGCCGGTGTTGTGCTCGTCTTCTTTTCATTTTCCACCAACCAGGAGTACTACACGTTCCCAGCGTATTTACCGCTGTTGCTGCTGATTGCTGGTAGCCTTGCGCGCGAAGAGCAAGAAAAACGCACCAGCGGTTGGACGATTCTGGGCAACAGCCTCTACGCTGTGCTGGGATTGATTGCAGGAGCGGTTCTTGTTGGCGCGCTTTGGGCGTCGCGCCATGTGCCCGGCACTGCCGACCTGGGGCAATTGCTGGTGCATCGTGACGTTGCCAACGATACGCTCTCGCTGTCAAAGTTTTTTGACCTGACCACGTCCGCATTCGCCGCACTGCGCCTGCCCGCCGGGCTCGCTGCCGCCGCCCTGCTAATCGGTCCCCTGGCAGCGCTGATATTGCGCCTGCGAAAACGGAAGGCGGCAGCAACGTGGGCGATGGGTCTTGCCACGGCGGTCTTTCTGGTGGCCGCGCAACTGGCGTTTGTAAGGTTTGGCCCGTTCCTATCTTCGAAGGGACTGGCGGACACGATCAGGAAACAGGAAAAGCCCGGTGACCTAGTGATGATTTACGGTGATCAGGCTTACGGCTCCTCTTTATTGTTTTACCTGAAGCAGCGCATCGATCTGGTCAACGGCCGCACAACTTCAATGTGGTTCGGCTCAACCTTTCCGGACGCGCCGCATATCTTTCTGAACAACGGCGAGCTGGTCCGCGACTGGAACGGGCCCCGCAGGATCTTTCTCTTCGTCCCACCCAGGGAACTGGACAGCGTGAAAGACGTCCTGCCCACACATCGATATATTGTTGCTGAAAGTTCCGGGAAAGTGATTTACAGCAATCAGCCCTGACCGTCACTTACATTGCAGTGCCCGGACCTGCTGCATCCACGCGGTCTTTGGGGATCATCCGGCCGCCGGAAACCAGCCGGTAACGCTCATTGCGCCACACGATCTCCGAGCCGGAAAAGCTTGCGCACCATAGGATGAATCCAAGAAGGTCCCGAAGCGGATAAAGCCAGCAAAGAATCGCTGACTGTCGGTCGCATGTTACGCCCCATCCCACCACCAGCGCCTGAATCACCCGATTGGCAAACGCGGCGCCCACCAAACCCACACCCAATGCCCAGTTGCCGGACATGCAGCCAGCGGCAAGGCCCAGCAATCCAAAGGGCATGGAAAACGTGAATCCCGTCCCAATGTGGCCCAGACGGCGTGAAAATCGGGAACTTTTCATCCACCGAAGCTGATGGAGCAACGATTGCCGCGCGGAACGGTTCAGAACGATATGGTCAATCACATGGTGTGACAGCACAACCTGCTTACCGGCTTCATGCGTCAAGGCGCCCATGATGAAGTCGTCGGCGCAGTAGTCCCTAAGAACGCCGAACCCGCCCCACGCCTCCAACACGTCTTTCCGGACCGCCATCGTGGGCCCGAGCGCGAACTTCATCCCTTCCAGAAGATTCGCCACCAGCACTCCGGACGACATTTCAATCGACATGCCCAGGGCTTCCAGATGCGGCCAGAAACCTCCCGTTGCAACGCCACGATAGAGGCAGGTCACCATGCCAACGTTCTGGTCGAGCATGGGCCTTACCACCTGCTCGATGTAATCGGGCGTGACCCGAACGTCGCTGTCGCTTATGACCACAACCGGGTGAGATATCAGCGCTGCCATCTTCTCCATCAGGTAAACTTTGGCGTTCGGATAGGCAGGCTCACCCGAAAAAATGGTTTGGGTTGGAATGTGCGGATACTTCCGCTTGAGCGATTCGACCACGGTAAGCGCCGGGTCATCTGCAGTTCGCGCGCCGAAAATCAGTTCATAGACGGGATAGTTCTGGCGGAAAAAGCTTTCAAGGCACTCTTCCAGCAGGGGCTCCATGCCATGCAACGGCTTCAGAAGCGTGACTGCCGGGAG
>JAJYJL010000600.1 GCA_021789565.1 Acidobacteriota bacterium | reverse complement strand
TATCACCGAAGCCGACTACGGCTGGATCATTGCCGCTTTCATGTGGGCCTATGCCATCTTTATGCTGATTTCTGGCGGCATCGTTGACTGGCTGGGCACACGGATCGGATATGCCATCTCGATGGGCTGGTGGGGCCTTGCCACCATCGGTCACGGAATGGCGCGCGGCGTGCTTTCTTTTGGAGTCGCACGGTTCATGCTGGGCGCCGGCGAAGCGGGCAACTTTCCGGCCTCCATCAAGGCCGTGGCCGAGTGGTTCCCCAAGCGCGAGCGGGCGCTGGCCACCGGCATCTTCAACTCCGGGACCAACATAGGCAACGTCATCGCCTATCCCGTGGTGGGCGCCATCCTGCTGCACTGGGGCTGGAAAGCGGCCTTCGTTGTCACTGGAGTTTTCGCGCTCGTCATCATGGTGGTGTGGCTGTTGCTCTATCAGACGCCGAGGCTGCATCGCTGGCTGTCACTGGAAGAATTGAAGAAGATTGAAATGCGCGAGCCGGGAGAACAAGAGGAGCCCGAGTCAAAAATCGAATGGCGACGCTTGTTGGGATTCCGCGAGACGTGGGGGTTTACCATCGCCAAGTTTCTCACCGATCCCATCTGGTGGTTCTACGTTTTCTGGCTTCCCAAGTATCTGGTGCAGGCGCGCGGTTTCAGCATTCAACAGCTTGAGTGGTTCGGCACCATTCCCTTCATCGCCGCGATTATTGGCAGCGTGGGCGGCGGATGGCTCTCCGGCTTTCTGATGAGGCGAGGATGGAGTGTGAATGCCGGCCGCAAAACTGCCATGGCCGTCTGCGCCTTTTCCATGCCTGCCGGCATCGCCGCAGTCCTGACCGGGAATGTCTGGCTGGCTCTGGCCCTGATTTCCGTATCCACCTCCGCACACCAGGGATGGTCCGCCAACGTTTTTACGCTGGCGTCTGACCTTTTTCCCAAGCGTGACGTGGCGTCAGTGGTGGGAATCGGCGGAGCGGCTGGCGCGGTTGGCGGCATGATCATCGCTCCGCTGGCGGGTTACATTCTGCAGTTCACCCATTCCTACATTCCGTTGTTCATCATCTGCGGAACCATGCATCCCATTGCGCTCGCGCTGGTGCATCTGATCATCCCCAGAATTAAGCCCATCACGCAAAGAGCCCATTCCTGAATTCTGTTTTCCCGGTAACCGAGCCCCTATTGCAGTTCGACCAGAAGGCGCATCTTCTCTGCCTGGCCGCTGTGGCGATTGTTCGCCTGCATCGAGCCGCCTGGGGGGAACATTCGTTTGACGGAAGGCTCCCGAAGGGATTACAAACTAAGTAGACAGATGAAATTGATGGAACAGCCTTAGCCGAGCTTTGTTCCAGCATGACGCGGGCGATAACTTTTTAATGCTCATCGAACGAGGGGCAGGAATGATTGTCCCTTTGTTTCGCAGCCATCAGCAAGAACAGGGACGGGGCGCGGCAATTCATTTCTGCGAGGTGCTCCGATGCAAGTACTCCGGACGTATTCATGGGGACGGGTCATCGGATCTTTGCTTGCGGTTTGTTTCCTGACGCTCGCAAACCAGCCTGCCGCATTTTGCCAGCGCTCAGCATCCCTCAGTGGCCAGGTGACAACGCGGAGTGGGGTGACGATCCCCTTCGGCGTCACCGTCACCCTTCTAACCAACACCGGCCAGTTGGTGGCTTCGCAGCCGGTTGACTCTGCCGGCCATTTTGAAATCGATGGCCTGGCGAGGCTCAACTATCGGATGGTGGTTACTGCCAGGGGTTTTCGCACGGCGCAAATGGAAGCGAACCTTCGATACAGTGGAGGCAACGTTACCATTAACGTTCAATTGACACCGGAGACCAAAGAGCAACCCAATAAAGGCGCAGTCACTTCAGTTGCCGATCTGCGGGTACCTGAGGGCGCCAGAAAGAAGTATGAGAAAGGAAGCCGCGCCTTCCAGGAGCACCATTACTCCGTTGCCCAGCGATACTTTGAGCAAGCCACACACGATTACCCTTGCTATACGCGTGCGCAGGTGGACCTGGCCACCCTTTTGATTATCCGGAAGACCGAATCCGCTGAGGCTGAGACAAGGTTACGGAAGGCGATCCAGTGCGATGCGGCCTTTCTTGATGCCTACATCGAACTGGCCCAGTTGTTGGACGCCAAAGGGCAATACGAGCAGAGCGTCAAGACCCTCCAGGAGGGAATGAAACATTCCCCCGACGCTTGGCAGTTCCATTTCCAGTTGGGGATCGCAAACTATGGGATGAAGAATTACACCGAGGCTGAAAAAGAGTTGCGTGAAGTGTCCAGACTGAATAAGACCCCGCCTTCGCTTCTGTACGTCAAACTGGCTGACGTTTACTTCCGGGAATCGAAGTACGACGACGCTTACGGCGAGATGGAGGAATACCTTCGCAAAGAGCCGGAGGGCCGCTTCGCTCCCAGGATCCACACCATCATGGAACAGATGAAAGCTGCCGGAGTCCTATCTGCTGATAAAGCTGCGCCCCGCTGACGCAGGACCATTTTCAATACCAGCCTGATAAATTCTGTGAGGGTGGCGAAAGCCCGTGGCAGTGTCCTCGTTTGGGGCTGGCGTTGTTCTATCGCTGGATTGTGGCCAGCGCATCGAACAGCTTGTCCGCTGGCATGCCTTTGGCGCTGACCACCACCGGCTCCGTGTACAAATCAAGTGAACCGCCGTTCAGCGGCCGGCCAAATTCGTCAAGCCACACAAGCCCCTCCCCGCCGAGCCCCAATCACTAGAAATGATGGTGCCGGCGACACCCCGTTGCAGGTGTTCAAAAAGGGTGTCCATGGAATAGCCGGCGGGATTGTGTTCAACCACATGTGGCGACGGGTGTGCAACCTGCCGCACCAGTTCACTCCACTGGCTGCTAAGGACCTCGGGATCCGGGATGAGGAGCCTGCCTCTCAGACCGGCGCGGGAGGCAAATTCATTTTGTTTTTCCCAGTGGTAGCGCGCAAGCGCCAGTTCGGGTTAGCGCAGGTCCGCAAACGGGCCTCGTTATCGACAGGCATTCTACTTGAATTCGCCGGTACGATGTTGCATATCATTGCGGCGGCGGATATGATGGCGTCCTCGCGATCATATCCAGGGCGGGTGCGGGCGTTCGATATTCTTAAGGCAGAAAGGATTCGTGATGACGGACCACATTGCAAACATCAATATCAGCAAGCGGCAGGCTCTCCACAAAATGTTCGGACTTGGAGCAGGACTGGTGGCAGCGGACCTTGTGTTCCCGGGCGTGGGCCGTGCGGCCGGGGTTGGACTTCCTGCAACGGGACAGATGCCCGGCATTCCGAACCCTATGCATGGTGCGGTCGTGTTCAACGTGCGTGCAATGGGTGCCGCGGGTGACGGCAAAACAGTTGACACTCCGGCCATCAACAAGGTGATTGAAGCCGCGGCCGCCGCAGGCGGGGGGACTGTATTTTTTCCGGCGGGCACTTATCTTTGCTACTCGATTCATTTGAAGAGCAACGTAGCGCTTTATCTCGACCGCGGCGCCACCATCCTGGCCGGCGAAACCGGGCAGGGCGGCAACTTCGACGCTGCCGAAGACAATCCCGAGGCCGGCAAGTATGAAGATTTTGGCCACCGGCACTGGCACAACGCCCTCTTGTGGGGCGTGGGGATTCACGATGTTTCGATTCTTGGCCCAGGGCTCATCTGGGGCAAGGGGCTCACGCGCGGACCCGGAGAGTCGAACCCGGGCGTGGGCGACAAAACCATCAGCCTGAAGAACTGCCACAACGTGACTATCCGCGACGTCTCGATTCTCAAAGGCGGCCACTTCTGTGTCCTTGCAACTGGCGTGGACAACTTCACAATCGACAATGTTGTGATGGATACGGACCGCGATGGCATCGACATCGACTGCTGCCACAATGTGCGCGTTTCAAACCTGACGGTGAACTCGCCGTGGGATGACGGCATCTGCCCAAAGAGTTCCTGGGCGCTGGGGTACCCGCGCGCCACGGAGAAGTTGACCATCGTCAACTGTCTTGTCACCGGCGGCTACCAACTCGGGACGGTGCTTGATGGCACCTTCAAGCGCTGGCCGGAGGGCGAACGGCGCTTCCCAACCGGCCGCATCAAGTGCGGCACGGAATCGAACGGAGGCTTCAAGAACATCACCATTTCCAATTGCGTCTTTGAACATTGCCGCGGCCTGGCCCTGGAGACGGTGGACGGCGCGCTGCTGGAAGACATTGCCATCAGCAACATCACCATGCGCGATATTCCGGACCTGCCCATCTTTATGCGGCTGGGCAGCCGGATGCGAGGGCCGGAGGGCAGAGCAATCGGCCAGTTGCGGCGCGTCAGCATCAGCAACCTTGTGGCTCACGACACCGGAGGACGTTTCTGTTCGATCCTGAGCGGAATTCCCGGCCATCCCATTGAAGACGTCCGGCTCAGCGATATCATCATCTACAACCAGGGCGGCGGCACAAGTGAAGACGCTGCCATCAAGCCCGAGGAAAGAGAGAATGCTTATCCTGAACCCAACATGTTCGGGCCGATGCCCGCGTATGGGTTTTACCTCCGGCACATCAAGGGCCTTCAGGTGAGCGACGTTGAGGTGCGCACGATGAAAGAAGACGCACGCCCCGCGTTCGTCCTGGAAGATGTGGAGCACGCTGATTTCGTTCACGTCAAGACGCAGCCCGGAACGGGCGCATTCGCGCTTGATCAGGTGAAGGACTTCAACGTTTACCTGAGCCGGCCGGTTCCCGAAACCCATCTGGAAACCGCGAACGGAAAGAAGCTCTAAAAGGTGCTGTGAAATTGATATCGGCTATCAATCCGGGCACAGCGCCAGCCATTCCGGCCTCGGGGATCAGTCGGGAAGTTTCTCTTCGGTGTGGGGCAGATTCTGCGAAGTGATTCTCTGAAATGAGGGTCCCCCACGCTCAATCCATGCTTCGATAGGCCGTGCTCTGCGATTCGTCAAAGGGCATGCGGTCAGGCATCCGCTGACTCCGACCGCGTGATTTGGTCCGGCTGTGCCGCCTGTGCCGGGTGCCGCCGGCGCAGCGGCGCAGTGGCGTAGTAGGCCACAAAACCCGCCACGATGGCCAGCAAACCGAAATGCAATCCATTCATGCCAAAAATGGTCTCATGCTGGCTGCGAATGAGTGAAAACGTCAGTAGAAAGGTTGGGAAAACGCCGACCAGGATGGCGCCTGCCATTCCGCCTGGCACGCGGAACGGGCGCGGCATTTCAGGCCGTCTGATGCGCAGCGCCACCAACGCCGCAAACTCCAGCACCAGGCTTGCGCCGTAGAGCATGATGTCCAGCGTGACCAGGCTTTCAAATCCCAGACCCAGGCACAACGCCCATCCGGCCGCGCACGCCAGAATGGCGACCCACGGAGCCTTGGTTTTCGGATGTACTCTTGCAAAGATGTGCGGCAGCATCCCGTCCTGCGCCATAGCCAGCGGCAGGCGAGAATAGCTCATCACCAGCGCGTTGAAGATGCCAAACCCGCTGACCATTCCTCCCAGCACCAGCAGCGCACGTAGCCAGTTGCCTCCCACCAGCCCCGCCACCGTTGCCCACGAGCCAGTTTCAAATGCCGAAGAAGGCAGGCCAGTCATCCAGACCGCCGAAACCGGCAGAAGGTAGGTCAGCACTACCAGAGTGACAGACAGGATCATGGCTCGCGGGTAGGTGCGCTCTGGATTGTTCACTCCGCGAGCGATGGTCGAGGCGTTGTCCCATCCCATATAATTCCACATGGCCACCAGCGTTCCGCCCAGCAGACCGACCGATGTTGTTACTGGAGCGGATGCGACGTGCGCCAGCGCCCCTGCCTTGAAGGGGGCAAT